>JACQEV010000188.1 GCA_016200385.1 Candidatus Methylomirabilota bacterium | reverse complement strand
GATCGGATCGATGAAGGCGACGGCGTCCCCGACGCTGACGAAGCGATCCCCGATGATCGGCCGGTTCATGTACGCGAAGTTGGCGGCGCGGTGGACCGGCGTGATACGCGTCGCGGCGCGCAGGCCCGCAGCCACCCGGAAGGATTCAGCGCGGAAAGATCATCAGGAGTGTGTGGCGGGATGAGATCAGACAGTTAAAGCCGACCCTGCAGGATTCGCGCGTTCGCCTGCTCAGTAACACCTTCAGCGCCCATAAAAAGATCCTGAACGAACGCTTCAGAGAGATGTTCAAGGCCAGCGAGAATCCGAAAAAGCTCGGCCTCGTCAAGGGCGAGGTCTTTGGGGTTCTGGAGGAAGAGGACATCGAATCGTACGCCAGGAAGATCAAGAGCCCCTGGTTGGTGGAAAACCTTCAGTACCGTGTGGAGCTGATCGATCGGAAGGGGCGGCTTGCGAAGGTGGAGAAGCGGACGTGGCTGAAGGCCCTCGAACCGGGCCTCCAAACCTACCCCCATGAGATCAGGGCCGATGGCAGGACCGAGCGGATCGAAGTGAGCCCCGGGAAGAAGCTTGCCGAGGAGCAGAAACTGGGAGGGGTGGATGTCGTTCAGGTGTTCGACCCTCCCTTCGCCCTCAACGAGTCGCGCGAAGTGGTCCTCAAGTTCAATTGGGTGGATGCCTTCAGGAACGAGGTGGAATATCTCGTTCATTTCGTGCGGTTCCCTCAGCAAGGGAAGACGAGGATCGAGGTGGTCTTTCCGAAGGAGCGGCCATACAAGCGATGCGAAGTCTACAAGGGCGGAGTGGCGGGCGAGGTTTCGGTTCTTCGGGGAGGACTGGAGCTTGAGAAGAAGAAACCAGAGGAAGGCGTGGCCGAAGATGGCCGCCCGATGCTTCGATGGGAGATCGAGAACCCGCCCCACCGGGAGCGGTATCGGCTCGTCTGGGAGTGGTAAGGGGTCGCACAGCGACAGGGCAACCGGTTCACCGCTCCAGCCGCGGTTCAGGTTGAGCCGATTGGGTCTTGCTCTTATCTGGAAGCGCCCGCCTGTATTCGTTCAAATGATCTTTGAGGTGTCGCTCTGCCGTCGCCCTGTTCCTGGGATCGAGCCATTTAACCTGATCGATCCGGCCTAGGGCGCTCAGAAGATGCGGAACATCCAGCTTTCCTGTGTGGTCGTGATGGGGTAGGTGACGGATCTTCTTGCCCTCAGGAGTCGTTTCGATGGCTGCGAACGCAGAGTCTTCAAGGGACGTGATGTAGGGGCGGGACCATTTGGCGGCCTCTGCCGAAGAGGCGATGAACAACAGCAGAAGAGCCAGGCCAATGACTTGGAACCTTGACCAGGTTCTCACCCGTCTGTCCCCCGTCACCTTACCTTCTCCCTCCTTTACTCTACCTTAATTCGTTGCGCCTTCCGTCGTGTGCCAGGCTTCGGCTCCTCCGTCAGCGTCTCAAGCCCTTTGTCAAGCAACGCCCGGAGGGCGAGGAACAGTTCTCGCCCCGCCCGATTCAGATGCGAGCTGACCTCGTGAGGGACGCACTCGCTGATTCCTTCGCGAAAAGCCTCCTGCGCCTCATAAAGCGCGCACAACGGACAGCGATGAGGGCACGTCGTCTGCTTTGCTTCTTTAGCCATCTTTCTCCTCTTTGGCGTTCCCCTCCCGTCCGAAGCGAACGACCAGATACCCCTCCTCAAGCCTGGCTCGCTTGACCGTCAGCTCTGCCAGGGCTCGAGGGAGGATCAGATCTCGCCGGAAGTTCCCGATCGACACCACCAGCTCATCGCCCCGCTTCAGGAGCAAGACCTCGCCCTTCTTCAAGAACGGCAGTTTCAGCCGGAGAAAGTAGTGCCGCCCTTTCTTCCGGACCGTCTGGATCGGGCCCGGCATCCAGACCTGGAGCGGATCACGCTCGGCAAAGAGGCTTCTGCCCATGCGCTCCAGCATCTCGAGGCCGACGACCTCCCGGTCAAAGAGCGGGATCTCCCAGATGGGGAGCGGCGAAAATCCTCGCTGGATCATCTCTCGATATCGGTCCTGGATCTGGCTCCACTCGGCGAAATAGCCGCGCTTCAGTTGGCGGGGAAAGACCCGATTGCAGATGACCGCGTCGGTGACGTAGCCATACAGATTGAGGTAGGTCAACGCCCGTTGGGCTTCTTTGATGACCATCTTCTCCGGGTTCAGGACCAGCCGGATGCTGGACCGTTTCGGGTCGCACAGGATCTCCTTCATGCCATCGATGCGAAGGAAGAGGACCTCGATCGCCGCGTAGACGTTATCCTTGGGAAGAGGAACGGGCACGAACGGCTGAATTATTGGACCCATGGCGGTGACGATCCGGCGCTCCCAGGGGAACAGCTTCTCCATGTACCAGCGGGCCACATCGGGGAAGCTCAGCAGGCGCATCGTCTCCCCGGTCGGCGCGCAATCGACAATGAGGCAGTCGAACCGGCCCTCCTCTCCCTGCAACCGGATCTGAAGAAGGCTGCACAACTCCTCCATCCCCGGAAAGACCGCCATCTCCTCGGCGATCACCTCGTCCACGCCTCGCGTGGCAAAGAGCACGGTAAGATAGTCCTTGACCTCGCCCCAGTGGGATTGGATCTCCTCCAGGACATTGATCTCCTGCCCCCAGAGATGCTCGGCGATCCGGGTCGGCTCAGGCCCGAGCGGCCGATCAAAGGCATCGGCCAGCCTGTGCGCCGGGTCGGTGCTGATCACCAGGGTTCGGTACCCGCGCTCGGCTGCCATCAGAGCGGTGGCGGCGGAAACCGTCGTCTTGCCGACCCCGCCTTTGCCTGTATAGAGAATGATCCGCATTATCCGCCTTTGGGTTGGACCTGCGTGTTCTTGCCGTTGTAGCGATGGAAGGTCGCGTCATAAATTGCCCGCACCCGCTCCGTGTGCCGGTGGTAGTCAGCCAGGAACCGGCCCCCAGGGCTCAAGCCGTCACCGGCTTCATATCCGAGCCGCCTGGCCAGGCGGTCGACCCGGCTTGGATCTTTTGGCAACGAGGAGGTGTCGCGATCGGAAAGGACCCGAAGGCGATTCTGCACGTTGCGGAGGAACCGGTAGGAGTCCCCCAGATGCTCGGCGTCCCGCTCGGCCAGCAGGCCCGCCCGCGCCGCCGCCTCGAGCGCCCTCAGAGTGTTGCCGACCCGCACGGCGGGCTGCGCCGCCCCGTACGCGAGTTGGAGGAACTGGGCGATGAACTCGATGTCAACGATCCCGCCGCTCCCCAACTTGACATGGAGCTCGCCGGCCTTCTCCTTCGTCAGCTCCACCTCCATCCGGCGCCGCATCGCCGTGATCTCCGCCGCCAGGCTCTCCGGCGACGTGGGACGATAGATGAGGGTGGCCAGTGAGGCCATGAACTGTTGGGCGAGGTCGAGGTCACCGGCGATGGGACGCGCCCTCACGTAGGACTGTCGCTCCCACAGCTCGGCCGTTCGAGCGAAGTGGTCCCCAAAGGCCGCGAAGGACTGCGCCACCCTGCCCACCGATCCGCCCGGGCGCAACCGGATGTCTATCCGGTAGGCCGTCCCCTCTTTGGTGATGGTCGTGAGGATCTTACAAATCCGGTCGGCCAGCCGACCGAAGTACTCGGCGTGGCTGATACTGCGCGGCCCGCCCTGGGTCGTCCCCTCCTGCGCGTAGGCAAAGGCGAGGTCGAGGTCTGACCCGTACCCCATCTCCTCGGCGCCACACTTGCCAAGGCCCAAGATGACGAACCCCTCCGGCGACGGCGTGCCGACCTGGGCGCTCAGCTCCTCACGAGCCATCCCATATGCCGCCTGCACGCAGGCCTCCGCCAGGCGCGTCAATCCGGTGCTCACTTCGTCCAGGTCTGCCTTTCCCAGGAGGTCCCGGATCCCGATCCGGAACTCCTCTGCCTGCTTGAACCGCCGCAGCGCGTCCAGGCGGTGGCTTCCCGGCGGGGCAAGGGCCACGACGCGCCGCGATTCCTCGACCAATCTGCCGGGTCGGCTGAGCTCAGCCTGATCAGGCAGGAGCAGAAGGTCCAACAGCTCAGGATGGAGGATCAGGAGCTCCGAGAGAAACTCGCTCGATCCAAGGAGGCGCATCAGGTGGACCAGGGCCAGTGGCGCCTGCTTGAAGAGATCGAAGAAGGCGGTACCGGGCCCAACCGCCTCGATGAACCGCTCGAAGTGAAGCAGCGCCAGATCCGCGTCCGGTGCCTGTTTCAAGGCCTCCACAAGGGTGGGCGCCAGGGCAGCGAGGACACGTCGGCTATCCGTGGTATGGTGCCTGAAGGGAGCGCCGTCGCGCAACATGAGCAGGCTACGAACGCCGCGATCAAGGTCCGCGATCCCCACTTCCGCCAAGGTCTGGCGCACCTCTCCGTCGTCCACGCGCCCATCGAAGAAGGCGGCGAGCGGGTGAGACGACATCTCCCGCTCCTCCAGCACGGGCTCCCTCAGCACGTGGTCGTACATCCGTCGGACCGCCTCGATGTGCCGTTGGTAGTCGCGCTGCATGTCTGCCGCCGGGTCGGGCGATCGACTGGGGGAATAGCCGAGGCGGCGGGCCAGCTTCGTGAGATCGTCACGGTCCGTCGGCAAGGTATGCGTCTGCAGGTGATGGAGGATCTGGAGGCGATGCTCGACCGTTCGAAGGAAGGTGTAGGCCGCCGCCAGTTTCGCATGCTCATCGGCAGTCACATGCCCACGGTCGGCCAGACGCTGCAGCGCCCGGAGCGTATTGGGCTCGCGGATCCACGGATCGGCCGCCCCGTACAGGAGCTGGAACGTTTGCACGATAAACTCAACCTCGCGGATTCCTCCGTAGCCCAGCTTGACGTGGCGGAACGTCTCCTGGTCCCGACCGACCTTCTCATTGATCCGGTCCTTCATGGCCCGGATCTCTCCGATGGCGCTGTAGTCAAGTGACTTGCGATACACGAAGGGCGCAACCAGTTTCAGGAATGTCTCCCCAATTGCCGGATGGCCGGCTACCGGCTTGGCCTTGATCAGGGCCATCCGTTCCCAGGTCTGCCCCCACGATTCGTAGTAGAGTTCATATCCCCTGAGCGAATAGACCAGCGCCCCCGCCCGCCCTTCTGGCCGAAGCCGCATGTCAACCCTGAAAACGCGCCCGTCCGGTGTTACTTCGCCGATCCCTTTGATCAACCCCTCCCCCAGGCGGGTGAAGAACTCATGATTGCTCACCCGGCCGATGAGCGACCCGGATGGGCTGGCAACCCCCGTCGTCTCCCCTTCCCCTTCATAGATGAACAGCAGATCGATATCCGAACTGAAGTTCAGCTCTTGGCCGCCAAGCTTCCCCATGCCGATGATGGCAAACCCGCACGCCTTCTCCCCCTCCTCTGGCGCGCACCGTGGCTGGCCGTGCCGACCCAGAAGCTCGGCCAGGCAGATCTCGTAGGCCCGCTGCAAGGCCACGTCCGCCACAAGGGAGAGCTGCTGCGTCACGTCGATCAGGTCCAGGTTGCCGAGGAGATCCTGGAGCCCGATCCGCAGCGTCTCCCGCATCTTGAATCGGCGAAGGGCTGCCCACGCCCGCTCCTGCGTCTTCACCCGAGCGACCAGCCCGTTCAGATCTTCCACCAGCTCCTCCTTGGACCTGGTCTGGCGCAGGAGGCCCGGTTG
>JACQEV010000187.1 GCA_016200385.1 Candidatus Methylomirabilota bacterium | reverse complement strand
TGCGGCTTCTATGCAACCCAGCCTCCATCTTCCTAGAATCGAATTACTAGGGAAAATGATATTAGCAAAGTCCTTGCAGCAGAGAAGAAAGGAACCGTAGGAACAGAACAGCGGTTTCAACCTGACAAACCGGACTAGCCGGTTTGCAGGTTGAACCAACGTTAGGAAACCGGGAGTAAGGCGGATGAACTCATCCACTCCACGGGCTGAAGGCGAGGTTCAATTGAAGACCGGGCCCGATCTCGCGCGCCTCGAGGAGGCCGACGCGCCGATTCGTTCGCTCATGCCCGAGCCGGGACGCGTGGGGCGCCTCGAGCGGGCGGTGTCCACGACGCCGAACGGGCCGTTGCGCGGTCTCGTCGTCGGTGTGAAGGACATCTTCCACGTGGATGGCCTGCCCACGACCGCGGGATCGACCCTGCCGGTGGAGGAGCTCGCCGGTCCGGAGGCGGCGGCGGTGTCGCTGCTGCGAAGCGCCGGCGCGGTCGTGCTCGGGAAAACGGTGTCGACCGAGTTCGCGTTGTCCGAACCGGGACCGACGCGCAACCCGCGCAACCTCGTGCACACGCCGGGCGGTTCGTCCAGCGGCTCGGCCGCAGCCGTCGCCGCCGGCCACTGTCCACTCGCGCTGGGTTCGCAGACAATCGGCTCGGTGATCCGTCCCGCCGCGTTCTGCGGCGTAGTCGGCTACAAGCCGTCCTACGGCCGGATCTCCACCGCCGGTATGATTCCGCTGGCCGAGTCGTTCGACACCGTCGGACTGCTCGCGTCGAACGTGTCCTGGGTCGAGCGCGCCGCCGTCGTGCTATGCGCGTGGTGGCGACGCGGCGCGGTGAATTGCCCGCCGGTGCTCGGCATCCCCGACGGCCCGTATCTCGAGCAGGCCTCGAAAGAGGCGTTACATGTGCTCGACGGGCTCGGTGCCACGCGCGTCCGGCTGTTCGAGGACATCGAGACGCTCAACGCTGCGCACCTGCGCCTGCTGAAATTCGAGATGGCGCGTCACCACGCGCGCTGGTTCCCGCGCTTCGCCGATTGCTACCGTCCGCGCACCACCGGCGCCATTCGCGACGGCCTGGCCGTCGGCGACGCCGACGCGGCACAGATCCGTGCGGATCGCGCGAACGTCCGTGCCCGCATCCACGAGGCGATGGACGCTTCCGGAGTGGACGTCTGGGTGTGCCCTGCCGCGGCCGGCCCTGCACCCGAGGGACGGGAATCGACCGGGGACCCGTCAATGCAGCTGCCGTGGACGCACGCCGGGCTGCCAGTTGTGACACTACCCTGGGGCACGGCGGCAAATGGCCTTCCGCTCGGCCTCCAGGTCGTCGCGCGCTTCATGGACGACGAGCGCCTGCTCGCGTGGGCTGCGCAGCTGGAGGGTTCTGCGCCCGCAGTTTGAGTTGGTGGGTGGCGCGGCCGGACAGAATAGGTATCACCAGGGCCGAGCCGCACCTCCTCCTTGGGTTCGCGTAGGAAGAGCCTGAGGTGTTCCTCGATGACACAAAACGTATCCTGGACGTTGCTGATCCCTGTTCGAGCGGACGATCGGTGAAATCATCAGCAGTGCAAGTGCCATTGTCGCAAGCTCCGAGATCGGTGCTTGGTTGCGCATGTAGCAAAAGTTGCCTAATTTCAGCATGCAGCTGGCGGCGCTCCGCGCCGCGGCTGATACCGCACGTTGATATGACTTCCAATTGTCAAGAGCCAACGGTCCCCCTTTTTCCTTACACACCTCCTCTGTAAAGCTCAGGGATCGAGAGGAGGCGGGGCCAGTAAGATCGACTGTTGATCATGCTGCGATCCGTGGGTTGGGTACCACCTTACTGGTATCCGTCGGGCGCCTTCCTCTGACGAGACACGAGGGTCCGTGCGGCCTCATAACGTTCACGAGGATTGCGCCGTACACCGGGCCGCGCCCCCTCCCGATCCCTGAGAACGACATCATGGTTCGCGCCTTGTTCATGGGCGATGGGGACCTGTTTGGCGATCGACCACATGAAGGCCGACAGTTCCCGCGCGACGGCGGTGACGGCGACGTTCGGGTGCTTGCCGCGAGCCATCAGAGTGCGGAAGCGTTGGCAGAGCCGGACCTGTGCGCGCCAGGCGATGTCACGGATCGGTTCGGGCAGGGATTCCTGTCGTTCCTGGATCTGGCGGGAGACCTTGGCGGGATAGCGGTAGGCCCAGGCGCCCTCGACGATGACGCGGCGGGCATGGCCGTTGCCGGTCTTGGCGATGCCGCCTTGCCGGCGGTTCACCCCGCTGGTGTGCTCGCTCGGGTGCAGGCCGAGATACGACATGAGCTGGGCCGGTCTGCTGAAGCGGGTGAGGTCGCCGAGCTCGGCGACGGTGGTCACCGCAACGGTGACCTGTACGCCGCGCAGGGCCTGCAGGGCCTCAACCACGGGAGCCAGCCGCCAGGAGGAGGCCTGATCGCGCAGGAGCAGCTCGAGTCGCTCGACGCGCTCGAATGCCTGGGTGAGCGCGCGGACGGCCTCCTGGAAGACGATCTGCTGCGCCGGAATCGGACAGACGACCTCGGCCAGCCAACGCAGATGCGCCGGGCGCCAGTCGGCCTTGCCGGTGTAGCGGATGTCGTGACGCAGCAGGAACGACTCCAGGCGGAACTTGGCGGCCTTCAGGTCCGCCATCGAATCCTCGCGGGCCCGGCAGAGGTCGCGGATGGCCTCGTCCCCCGGCTCAGGAACGGCCACGGAGGTCAGGTCACCCGAGCGCAACAGGCGGGCCAGCTGCACGGCATCGCGGCGGTCGGTCTTCACCCGGTCGCCGGACTTGCGGGGAATCAGCGAGGGCGCGACGACGAGACAGCGCAGGCCCTTCTTGCTCAGATAGCGGAAGAGCCCGTAGCCGCAGGGGCCGGCCTCGTAGGCAAAGATCAGCTCTCCCCCCTTGGAGTGGAGCTTGCGCACGAGCTGGTCGATGTCGCACTGGCGGGTGCCGATCGGCCCGAGGTAGCGCACCTCGGCGTCGCGGTCCTCGGGAGCGTAGGCGACGGCGATGGAATCCTTGTGAACATCCAGACCGACGTAAATCGTGCGAGACTTTCTCATGGCTGACCTCCGCTTCGTGGTTAATGGTTTCGACCATTATGCGGCTCTGGTCTCCAAAAGGCTAACCCGCGAAATACGACGGAGGTCAGCCTCTCGAAGTGGAAGTCATACTGACTAGACGTACAGACGCCCACAGAGGAACGATGAGAGGCACCACGCAGAAGTCCCAGCTCAATTCTGGCGCCGTCAGGTAAGGTGCCGATCCCGACGCGTGTCCAGTATGTGGGAGGGTAGGGCCATGAAGAAGCTCTTGCTTGGACTCTTTCTCGTGTTCCCGAGTACGCCGGTATGGGCTCAAGTCTCGCCCTATCCGGACACGTCGACAACCGGTAGTGTGCCGGAGATGATCCAGAAGCTCTCCCGAGCCCAGACCGCTCTCGACCAGGCCGAGCAGGAGATTTCAGACAACCAGAAGAAGTTCGATGGGCTCAAGCCGATCCAGGCAGCGCTCGAGGAGAAAGATCAGAAGCTCAAGGCACGCTCCGATTTTCTCCAGAGTGACTGGGAGCAGAGGAAGGGAGCCTTCAACGCGGACTGTGCGTCCCATCCGATGCCCTTGAACAGCGCCGAGTACGCGAATTGCCAGCGCAGGCAGACGCAGATGCTCCGGACGCAGCGAGACTACGAAACCGAGAATGCCACGCTGCTGGCCGAGCACAACGCCGTCAAGTCCAAATACGAGTCGAGTACGCAGCAGCAGCTAATGTACCAGGTCCAGATGCAGAAGCTCAGGGCTTGGAAGTCGCAAGTCGAGCCGGGAATCCGCGCCCTCAGAACGGCGATCATGGCCCAGTGTAAGAGACTCCTCACCAGCGCCAGTCCAGAAGAGTTGAAGCTGAAGTGTGGGAACGTTCAGTTCGACAACGCCAACCCGAACCTGCCGCCGTGCACGACCGAAGCCTGTATCAAAGCAAGGATACTGGACTGGAAATGAAAGAACGCCGCTGCTTTCCTTCGATTCGTGACCCCTGCAATCGCCTGTGCCGACAATGTCGCGCGCGTCGTCAGAACCGCGACGTGCTACATGGTGGCCAAGCGGCTCGACGGTGCTTGGGACCGTTCCCGACGCGATCCTGGCGCTTGCCATCTGTACGGAGCACTGTGGCAGGCAAACGTTGACAATGCCTAGGTCCATTTCGCCTCACTGATGTATGACTGGGACCTTGCAAAAGCAGATCCGGGCCCATCAATGACCGTCTAACCTCGCGCTGCGCCCGCCGGTCGCGCTTCGCGCGCCTGTGGGTTAGCGTGGGCGTTAGACGCCCAAGTTCGAATCGAGGAAGGACGGCAGGGTGTTGAAGATGGGCGGAGGGGGTGGGCCATTGAGGAGTGCTGGGCTGACGTGAAATTTTTTTGCTTGACTTATTAGTCATATGTATAATATTGGTAGTAGATGCTCCCGTAATGGGGCAAAGAGTGAGATTGCCGCGCCTGCGGCTTGCAATGACAGCGTGAAGAGGGGGTGGAGGCAAGGGAGGGCTGATGGAACTGACGGAGCGGCAGCGCCAGATTCTCAGGTTCATTGCTGACTATAAGGCCAGGCATGGCGCTTCCCCGACGCTGCGCGAAATCGCCCAGCATCTGAAGATCTACATCCGGGGGGTCCAGTACCACCTCGAGCGCCTCGAGTGGGCCGGGTATCTCACGCGCACGCGCAAACGGTCCCGGGCCATCGAGCTGCGCCACGAGCAACGCGCCGCTCCGACCCCCCTGCTCGGCCGGGTAGCCGCCGGCAAACCGGTCCTGTCCGAGGAGCACATCGAGGCGAGCTACCCGCTTCCTCGGGAGTGGACCGGAAGCGGGGAGACCTTCCTCCTGAAGGTCCAGGGTGACAGCATGCGGGACGCCCGCATCTTCGATGGCGACCTCGTGCTCGTGAAGGTGCAGCGCGAGGCACTCCCCGGCGAGATCGTGGTGGCGATGGTCGATGACGAGGTCACGGTCAAGCGCTTCCAGATGGAGGCCAAGAGGGTGATCCTCACGCCCGAGAACGAAGCCTTCGCCCCCATCCGGATTGGGAAAGAACAGCGCTTTCGGATCTTAGGAAAAGTCATTGGTGTCTTTCGCAGGTTTTAGCTCGCCAGCATCCACAGTGTTTGTCGAGGAAAGCAGGCTTGACAAAGTCCTTGTAAGCGATGGATAGTACTTGCGATTGTGTTCTTACCGGAGTGACGGGGTTTGCGAAATAGCCTGCAGGAATCGGGCAG
>JACQEV010000186.1 GCA_016200385.1 Candidatus Methylomirabilota bacterium | reverse complement strand
GGGTGACGGGATTCGTCGGGACGGCCGCATTCCTGGCTACGCTGATCAGCAAGGCCGAGGAGATGGGGGGTGATGTTGCGAGGGACCTTTGCCTTCGTGTCGCGTCACTGGGTGGCGCGATGATGGCCTAGTCGATGCGGCAGATGATGGCAGAGCGCTATTGGCTTCTGATCAGACAAACCTACGCTATCGGCGATCTGGGTCTCATCGGCTACGAGTGCCAGGAGGCATCCGGGATGCATATCGCCGATGACCTGCTCCTACAGATCGTTGACCCGCAGAGTGGCCTCGAGGTTGCCGCCGGGGAACCCGGGGAGGTGGTGGTCACCCTGTTCGATGAGGTCTATCCGCTGATCCGTTTTGGGACTGGCGACCTCTCGGCAGTCACGACAGACCCCTGTCCCTGCGGCAGGACCTCCGCGCGGCTCAAGGGAATCATGGGCCGAGTGGACGAGGTGACGAAGATCAAAGGGATGTTCGTCCACCCGCGACAGGTGGATGAGGTGGCGGGAGCGTTCCCCGAAGTCACGCGATGTCAGGTTGTGGTGCGCCTGAGAGGACATGACGACGAGATGACCTTCCGGGTGGAGCTAGCGAGCGGCGTCGAGGCAGAGCCGCTCTTGGCCAAACTGAAAGAGAAAACCAAGGATCTGTTGAAGATCCGGGCGACTGTTGAAGCGGTCCCTCCGGGGACCATCGCCGATGGAGCCAAGAAGATCCTCGATGAACGCCGATGGGACTAATCATCAGGATGGAAGACCTTTCCTGCCACACCGCACGGCCAGTCGTGGAACCGTAACACCGGCCCGGCACACTGAATATCCGCAACCCCAATTTACCGAGATCTCTCATAGAGGTGTATGATTTGATAGGTGCTATGCCGCCTCTCACTCGCAATCGTCAAGCTCGATGTTCGAACCCTAAGAAGGGCCACAGACCAGGATGGGAAGCGATATTCGTCACCCTGTTCGTGATGGTGTCGCTTTCCTCTTCCACGTGGGGTGCCACTCCGGCAAGAGTGGAGGACCTTCCCCATCTGCTTGAGCTGTCGCTCTTCCAGCCTGGTGAGCCGAGCCTCCTCTATGACGATGAAGGTCAAGCGTTCGCCGCCATCGTCCCGGAGTACCGCGTCTTCGTCCCTCTGTCCACGATTCCGATGCATTTGCGACAGGCCATCATCGCCGCCGAGGATGCGCGCTTTTATCAGCATGGGGCGATCGATTTGAGGGGCATGGCCAGAGCGACGATCAAAAATTTGATGGCCGTTCAGGTGAAGGAAGGGGGCAGCACGATCACCCAGCAACTCGCCAAGACCCTCTTCCTAAGCCACGAACGAACCCTCGGCCGGAAAGTGAGAGAATTGGAGCTTGCAAGGGAGATTGAGCGCCACTACACGAAGGACCAGATCCTGGAGATGTACCTCAACTGCATCTACTTCGGCCATGGAGCATATGGCGTGGAAGCCGCAGCCAGAACCTACTTCAGCAAGAACGTCGCGGAGCTGACCCTCCCAGAGGCTGCGCTTCTAGCCGGGCTCCCGCGGGCCCCCGGGCGATACTCCCCACTGATTGACCTGAAGCGTGCAAGGGCGCGCCGGCAGTACGTTCTGGACCGTATGCTTGCGACACGCGTCCTCAGGAAGGCGCAGGCGCGCGCCGCAAGCCGGACGCCCGTCTCGGTGAATCCGCTGTTTCGGTCGAGAGGTATGGCGCCCTGGTTTGTCGATTACGTCCGGCAGCAGCTTGACGCGCGTCTCGGACCGGTCCTCGTGCGGGAGGGTGGGTTGAAGATTTACACCACCTTGAATTCCGGCATGCAGCGGGCGGCGGTGAGCGCCATCGGTCGTGGCATTGCGTCCCTTGTCCGGCAGAAGAACGCACGGAAACCAGGCGGCAATGCGGCCTTGGAAGGGGCCCTGATTGCGCTCGATGCGCGGACTGGCGAAATCAAGGCGATGGTGGGCGGCTCGGACTACGGCCGGAGTCAGTTCAACAGGGCGGTCCAGGCGCGGCGCCAACCCGGCTCAGCCTTCAAGCCATTTGTCTATGCAGCAGCCTTCGAGCAGGGTCTGACACCAGCGACCTTGCTCGACGATTCTCCGATTCACTTCGAGATCGGTATCGGGGGCAGAAGCGAAGTCTGGGCGCCGGAGAATCTGGACCGGCAGTACCGTGGTCCGGTGACGCTCCGCCGGGCGCTGGAAGAGTCGATCAACGTCCCGACGGTCCGCCTCATTGCACAGATTGGCGTCGATCCAGTGATCGATCTGACTCGCCGGCTCGGGGCAACCTCGGAGCTCCGGCGCGAATATGCAATCGCGTTGGGCGTGTCGGACATGAGCCTCCTGGAACTGACATCGGCCTATCAAGGGTTTGCCGATCGAGGTATCCTTGCGCCACCGCTTGCCATCCGCCGCGTGGTGGGCCCTGGTGACGTCATCCTAGAAGAGCAGGCTGCAGCACCACGACAAGAGGTGAGTGAAGACGTGGCATTCGTACTGACCTCGGTTCTGGAGGGGGTCGTCACACGGGGAACAGGCAAGGTGGCCCAACGCCTCGGACGGCCCGTGGCGGCCAAGACGGGGACGACTCAAGATGCCGAGGATTTATGGTTTCTCGGCTACACCCCAAGCCTCGCCGCGGGAGTCTGGCTCGGCTATGATCAACACCGCTCGCTCGGCTCTCACGAGACAGCGGGAAAGATCGCCGGGCCCATCTGGGTTGATTTCATGAAGCAGAGTCTTGGCAACAGCCCCGTGGAAGAGTTCCCGCAGCCCCCGGGGGTGTACCAGGCTTTGGTGAACCGGAAAACAGGGCAAACGACCTCGACGGGTGATCCCGAGGCTTTTCGGGAGTATTTCATCAAAGGGCATGAGGGGCCCCCATTGATTCCTTCAGCCTCTGCGCTCTCAGCAATCAATTCCGCATTGCCGCAGACACGTGAAAAAGTCGCCCCGCCCCAGGCCCCCAACCAGTGATCTTATCCCTCAAGAGCTGTTTTCTCATCAGCGATGCCACCACTTTCGCGGATCAGAAAATGATCGAGCGTTCTGTGGATCCACAGTGCAGCGGATCGCGGAAGAGTTCTGCCCAGAGAGGGGAAATAGGCTTTCGAGGGCCTTCGGAGATTGACCGATGATGGGCAAGGTGATGACGATGGCACAGGCAATCGGGAGATTTGTACCTGACGGGTGTTCTGTGTTGATGGGCGCAGCCCTTGAGTCGTTGATCCCGTTCGCGGCCGGACATGAGATCATTCGGCAGAGGCGAAGAAATCTGACCTTGATCGGGCCGATCTCCGATATCCTGTTCGACCAGCTCATCGGCGCAGGGTGCGCCTCACGGGTGACCGCGGCTTGGGTTGGTAACGTGAGCGCCGGGCTTGCCCACAACTATCGTCGAGCTGCCGAGGCCAACACCCCACATCGCCTCGATATCGAGGATCACAGCAACTTCACGCTGTCGCTGGCCCTGCTGGCGGGGGGCCTTGGTGCCCCGTTTATTCCCACGAAAACCCTCCTTGGCACTGACCTGCTTCCTGGCAGTCAGTCATTTCAATTGTCTTCGGAGCCGGACACTGGAGCGCCGCTCGTAAACGTCCAAGCCATAACGCCGGATGTCGCCATCCTTCAGGTGCAGCGAAGCGACCGCGAGGGAAACGCACACTGCTGGGGAAACCTCGGCGTGAGTGAGGAGGGTGGACTTGCCAGCCGAGGTGTCATCATCGTGGCCGAGGAGGTCGTCTCCCGCGAGATGATTCTGAGCGATCCGAACCGGGTTCTCCTTCCGTCTGCCAAGGTGGTCGCCGTCGTGCATGAACCCTGGGGTGCCCATCCTTCGCCGGTACAGGGCTTCTATGGGCGAGATCACGGATTCTACGAGCAGTACCATCTGGCCAGCCGAACCAGCGAAGGGTTCGAACAATGGCTAAAGGGATGGATCCTCGATATCGAAGATCGAACAGGCTACCTGGCACGCTTGCCAAAAGATCGGCTGAACCAGCTCAAGCCCTCTCAACGGCGACTGGCCGCACCGGTGGATTATGGATATTAGAAATAGGGTAGAGGGTTTAGGGTATAGGGTCTAGCCAGAAATGCGAACGGAGTCAAGCAACACTCAGTATACGATGCAGGAGGTGATGGTCGCTGTTGCCGCAAGGCAGATCAGGGATGGGGAGATGGTTTTCGTCGGGATGCGCCTTCCCCTCTTGGCGTTTGCGGTTGCGAAAAGGATGCATGCTCCTCGCGCCGTCGGTCTCTTTGAGTGCGGTCTGATGAGGGATGAGCCGGCCCCAGAACTGCTCTACACGATGTCCGACCCTCCGAACATTGCCGGGGCCATTTGGAGCACCAGGATGATCAATCTGATGGGAATGCTTCAGCAGCGAGCAGTGCAGCTTGGGATGATTGGAGGGGCAGAGGTCGACGGGTTCGGCAATGTCAACACGTCGTACATCGGGTCGCGGCAGCGACCGACGGTGAAGCTCCCCGGGAGCGGCGGCGCAGCCGACATCGCCTCCCTGGCAGGACGTTTCCTGATCATTATGCAGCACGAGCGACGCCGGTTCAAGGAACGTGTGGATTACATCACTTCACCAGGCTTCGGCGAAGGTGGCGATTGGCGGCGGCGGGTCGGTTTGCCCGGGGGCGGGCCTGCGGCGATCATCACAACCCTCGGGACGCTGTCGTTCGATCCCGAAACCAAAGAGGCGATCCTGGCATCGCATCATCCTGGCGTTACACCCGACGAGGTCTGCCGCCAGACCGGCTGGCCACTCCGTATCTCACCAGCCGTTCATGAAACCACCCCACCGACCGAAGAGGAGCTTGCCATCATCCGCCACTATGATCCCAAGGGCTTCTGGACTCGCCCATAACTCGCGAACAAGCAACGCTTGACTCCCTAAGACGCCAGGGGTAGCCTCATTGTAAACACCGAAGCGGTTCCCACAGCGGAGAGAAAGGGGTAGGAAAAATGAAATGCCCAGCGTGTGAGAATGAACTGAGTAAGATAATCGCCGGAGAGATCACGGTTGATGTCTGCAAAGGAGGCTGCGGAGGAATCTGGTTCGACCGATTTGAGCTGCAGAAGGTTGACGAGCCTTGCGAATCCGTGGGCGAGGTCCTCCTGGATATTACGAAGAACGAAAAGATCGTGATTGATCAGACGAAGAGGCGAAGGTGCCCAAAATGTACTGGCCTTATCATGATGCGGCACTTTTTTAGCGTGAAAAAGCGAGTGACGGTTGACGAATGCCCTGGGTGGGGGGTACTGGTTAGATGTGGGTGAATTGGGAACGATTCGGAAGGAATTCAATACCGAAGAAGAAAGGAGGAGAGCAGCCGAGGCATATTTCTCTGAGGTTTTCGATACGCAACTGGCCGCGATGCGCGTAGAAAGCCAGGAGCATGCCGAGCGGGCTAGAATGATCGCCCGGATATTTCGCTTTCTTTGCCCAAGCTATTATCTACCAGGTAAACAGGACTGGGGAGCCTTCTAGTACTTAGTTCTTTAAATTAGCGTACACATTCTGTATACTACCTCCGGCCTTGGAATGGGTCCAGGGTACCACAGGATCGGAGGTAGGCGGATGGCAAAAGGCACCCCGATTGTCCTCAGCGATGAGGAGTGCACAGCACTGGTCGCTTGGACGCATTCCGGCAAGACGGAGCACCGGCTGGCGGAACGCGCCCGAATGATTCTGGCGCTGGCCGAGGGAAAAACGAATCAGGAGGTCGCGGCAGCCTTGAAGACGCGCGCGGCACGAGTCAGCAAGTGGCGGACCCGCTTTGCACGTCACGGGATCGAAGGCCTCAGCGATGCGTTTCGCCAAGGCCGACCGCGCCGGTACGATGCGGGGACGGAGCGGCGCATCGTGGCGATCTTGGAAGAGCCGCCGCCGAAGGGCTGGGCCACCTGGACCGGGACCCTGGTCGCGCAGCGGCTGGGCGATGTCAGCGCGGCGCACGTGTGGCACGTACTGAGACGGCATCACATCCAGCTGCAGCGGCGCCGCAGTTGGTGTATCAGTACGGACCCGGAGTGTGCCCCGAAGGCGGCGGACCTTGTCGGGTTGTACCTGGACCCGCCCGCCAATGCCATGGTGCTCTGCGTGGACGAGAAACCCGGCATCCAAGCCCTGGAACGCGCCCAGGGGTGGCTGCGGCTGCCCAACGGGACCGCCCTGGCGGGGTACTCGCACGAGTACACGCGGCACGGCACGACCACGCTGTTTGCCGCCTTGGAGGTGGCCACGGGCCAAGTCAAGACCGGCCACTTCACCCGTCGCCGACGGCGAGAATTTCTCGCCTTCATGAATGAGGTCGTGGCGGCCTATCCCCGGAAAGACATCCATGTGATCCTGGACAACCTCAACACCCATAAGCCGAAACGGGATCGGTGGCTCCTGCGCCACCCGCATGTCCACTTCCACTACACGCCCACTCATGCGTCCTGGCTCAACCAAGTGGAAATCTGGTTTAGCATCCTCAGCCGACGGGCCCTCAAGGGGGCCAGCTTTACTTCCCCCCGGCAGGTACGGGAGGCCATTGACCGATTCGTCAAGGCCCACAACGACACGGCAGCCCCCTTTCAGTGGACCAAGCAACACGTGTCGCCCAAGGGATTGAGTAGATCATACGCTAATCTAGATAACTAAACACTAGTCACCTTCTTGTCTCCTTTCATCGGTAGAGGGGGTCGGGTGAGGGAGGCAAAGCGCCCCCCTTCAGCGTTGACAAGCTGAAATTTGTCGATTACAGTATCCGAAGTGGACCGACGGTCCACTTTTCTTTTTGGACCGCTCACCGTTCAAAGGGAGTGATTGATATTGGAGAGGTTTCCCCTTCTTTTCCCTCGACAGACTGGTGTGGGGATTCAGAAATTCGTTGACTATTTCTGGTCACGATCTGCCGCGTTACTCACCCCTCTCCCTCTGGGAGAGGGTCTGGGTGAGGGTGCTGCCGGCGCCTACACCCCCTTGTATATTGAGTATGAGACTTGGATAGTATAGGGAACCGTCAACCAGGACGTGACAGGCCGAAGTCCCCCGGGTCTCCGAGGCCGTGGGTGAGCGAGGGTCGTCACGTCCCGCTCTGCACGAGCCCGAACAGTTG
>JACQEV010000185.1 GCA_016200385.1 Candidatus Methylomirabilota bacterium | reverse complement strand
GGCTTCACGGCTTTGGCCTCCAATCGTGCCTCTTTGCTTGTGCCAAGACTGATTTTCGGAAGCGTCACGACTGGCGGTGTAATCACAGGCTGCGAGATGGGCGGCGGAGGCGCCACCTGCGGGGCGACGACAGTCGGCGTGGTGCGCAGAGGCACAGGAGGGAGAGCCGGAGCCGGGCGCAGCGGCGCGGGCTTCACAACTGTCAGTGGCGGAGGCGGCGTGACGGCGGGCGGAACAATCTGGGCCACGTGAGGCGCAGGCTTCGGGGCAACAATCATCGGCGGAGGTGGAGGTGGCGCCAGGGGCGCGGGAGCCCGGCGCTCGGGTAATGGACGCTTTGCCGGTAAGGTCATTTCATCGGTCCTGGTCGGTGGAGGCAGGGGCCTCGCTGCTGCCTGCGGGACAACGGGTCTGGGGGCGGATGGCAGCGTCAAGAAGTCCCGCGGCTGGGCCACCGGTGGTGGCGAAGTTGCCGCCTTCGCCGGCGCAGACGCGACCTTCGGTCCCGGCGGGAGGGAAAGGCTCGCCTTTGGCTGACCGCCACCCCCGAATGGGGCCACGAGGGTCACTTCGTAGCTGACCGGCACCTTGAAAAACGCTCTGCCGCGAAGCCACTGGGGGGAATAGACGACGGTGAGTGCCAGGAGCCCGTGAAGCAGCAATGAGAGACCAGCCGGGTATGATACTTCCTGCAAAGGGAGACGCCGCTCGATCGCTCCCGTCACCCCGTTAGCCTCCCTGAGTCCCCGGGAGAAGCGGCTCGGTCACCATCCCCAGCCGTTCAATGCCGGCCTTCTTCACAGCATCCATGACTTTCACGACAACACCGTAGGCCACTCCCTCATCGGCTCGAAGGAAGACCGCGGCCTTTGGATTACGCTGTCGGAGCCCCGTGAGGACCCGCTCCAGCCGCGCAAGGGTGATGGGTTGATCATCCAAGTAGATGCCTTTGTCCTTGGTGACCGTCAGCATCAGCCGCTCCTCAGGCCCGACGGTTTTTGTCTCGGTCTTCGGCACCTTGACATCGATTCCCCTCAGCATCATCGGCGCCGTAATGAGGAAGATGATGAGGAGCACCAGCACCACGTCCACAAACGGAGTGACGTTGATCTCGGAAAGCGCACTCCCCCCCGGTCGCTGATCCGCTCCCACCCCGAACGAAGCCATCGCCATCACCGGCTCCTCGCGAGAATCCGCTCGGCCAGGGCGAGGAGCTCCAGCCCGAACAGCTCCATTTCCGTCACCTGTCGCTTGATTCGATTCACAAAGTAATTGTACGCGATGACCGCCGGGATGGCGGCACCCAGGCCGGCTGCCGTGGTAATCAAGGCCTCTGAGATCCCGGGAGCCACAGCGCCCAGGTTCGCGGAGCCGGCCTGGCCAATGCTGGCGAATGCATCCATGATTCCCCACACCGTCCCGAAGAGACCGATGAATGGCGTCACGTTCCCCGTGGTCGCCAGGAAGATCAGGTTGCGTTCCTGCTGAGCAATCTCCTTCATGCTCGCGTGGCGGAGCGTTCGGCTCATGAGTTCCAGCGGCTCGCTGTGGATAGTCATCTCGGGCGCCGTGGCCCTCGGCTCATGGGCGATCGATCCCGGGTTTCCGGGAGCGGGGTTTCCCTTCACCATGTGGCTGAGCTCTCGGTATCCTTCCTTGAACACAGTCGCAATAGGGCTCCTGGTAAATCGCTTCGATTCTTCAAACGTGGTGTACAGGTTCTTGGCCGATCGAAAAATCTGAAGAAATCGTGCCGACTCTTGCTGGCCTCGCCGGAACATCCGAACCTTCATGAAGATAAGCGTCCAGCTCATCAGGGAAAAAAAGAGCAGGATGAGCAGCACCGCTTTCGCGATGATCCCAGCCTGTACAATCATGCTCACAACATTCATCTCATCGGTCCTCGAATTCAGTTTATACCATCCCAGCGTGCAATCGTCAAGTCCTTTGCCCTGCCTGATCCCAAGAGGTGACAGCCTCTGGGGCCGTTGGGTTCAATGGCCTTCCACTTGCCTTGATATAGGCCTTGTGACATGATGGGCGGGTCTTGCCGACGAATTCGTTGCCACAACTGAACAGGTCCTGATGACGCGTGCCGAGACCCCTGATGCAATTGCCAAGGATCGACGGCGGCTCGTCCCCCTTGTCAAACGACTCAAATCGAAGTTCCCCTACTTTATGAACCTGGTCGTGGTGGACGAGCGAGGGGGTCTGGTCGCCGCGGTCACAGGTTCCCCGCCCGGACGGCAGGTCTCCTTCGCAGACCGGCGCTGGTTCCAAGAGATCTCGACCAGCCACCGCCTCGTGATCAGTGAGTTGATCACGGGACGACTCACCGGCCTCAAGAATGTCGCGATGGCGTATCCTATGCGCGACAGCCGCGATCGCTTCCTCGGCGCGATCGTGGCGCCGATCGACCTCAAGGGGCTCCAGAACGCCTTCGGCGGGCTGATGCTTCCGACCGATGCAACAGTCGTCGTCCTCGACCGACATGGCACGGTCCTACTGCGCTTCCCGCCGAGCGCGGACTGGGTCGGCCGGCGCGTAGGCGATCTGTCCCTATTTCAGGACATGATCAGAAGCGATCGGGGATTCGTCGAAGGCCCCTCGCTCGACGGTACCGAACAGCTCAACGCCTTTGCAGCCACAGGCAAGGTGCCTTGGTCGATCCTCGTCAGCATCCCGACCTCTCGGATTCGGGCCAGCTTCATGCGCCAGGTAAGACAGGCCGCCACTCTGATCATCACAGCCTTGAGCATCGCCTTTATCCTGGGCACGCTCCTTTCAAGGCGGATCGCCGAGCCGGTCCGGCACCTGGCAAGGGGGGCCAAGGCGATCGGCGAGGGGCAACTCGATACGCGGGTCGAGAGAACATCAACCGACGAGATCGGGGAGCTCACCGATGCCTTCAATCAGATGGCGGACAATTTACAAACGACCCGCGCCCAACGGCAGCGTCGGACTGCTCACCTCGCCACGCTGAACGCCATCGCCGAGGCCATCAGCCGTTCTCTTGATCTTGAGGATGTGATGCGAGAAACCCTGTCCAAGGTGCGCGAGGTCTTCGGCGTAGAGGCAGGCGCCATTTCGCTGCTTGAGCCTGACGGCAAGCTCAGCCTTACGCATCATCAGGGGATCTCGGAACGCCTGGCAGAGCAGATCAGAACCCTGAAATCCGGCGAAGGGGTAGCGGGTCAGGCCGCACAGATGAAGCGACCTGTGGTCATTCGGGCTCACGAGCACCCCATCCCCTCTCTGATCCCTGTCCTCGGTCATGAGCATATCGAGACCATCGCTGGCACGCCGCTCATTGCTGAATCTCGCATCCTCGGAGTGATGATCCTGGCCAGCAAGAGCCTCCGGGATTACTCCCCGGACGAGATCGAGCTCCTGGCCACCATAGGAAATCAGGTTGGGGTCGCTCTGGATAATGCGCGCCTGCACCAGCAGGTGAGGGAGTCGAAGATCTACCTGGAACAGGTGATTGAAAGCTCCCACGACGGGATTATCAGCGTCAATGCCGACCTGACCATCAGGACCTGGAGCCGTGGAGCCGAGCAAATCCTGGGCTGGTCCAGGGATGAGGTCATCGGCCGCCCGGCCGCATTCGTTCCGGAAGAATTGCGGGAAGAGGCAAGGGCCAAGGTAGCGCAGGCCATCGAAGGGAAGCAGGCCGTCTACTACGAGACGGTTAGGCGACACAGGGACGGTCGGACCATCGATGTCAGCTTGACGCTCTCACCCCTCCTGGGAATAGATGGCGCGGTAATGGGCGCCATGGCCATCCTCCGAGATATCACCGAGCGGAAGCAGTTCGAGCGTGCCCTGACGGCCTCCGAGGAAAAGTATCGGACCCTGTTTGAAAGCGCGAACGACCCGATCTTCCTGATCGAGCCCAACAGCGGGGCCATCCTCGACGCCAACCAGCAGGCGATCGCCATTACGGGGTACTCGGCTGAGGAGCTTCGTCGCATGCGGATCCCTGACATCTACCCTCTGGAAGAGCGGGAGAAGGCGAAAGCGATTGTCAGGGAGGTTCTCGAAAAGGGAGCCATTGTGAGCCTCGAGGGGACGAACCTTCAGAGCCGAGAGGGACGGCTGATCCCGTTGAGTATCAGCGCTCGTATCGCAGAGTTCAGTGGGCGTCGCGTCATCGTGGGAATCGCTCGCGACATCACCGATTTGCGGCGAGCTGAGGATGAACGGACGAAAATCCAGCGCCAGCTCCTGCAGGCCGAGAAACTGGCCTCACTGGGACAACTGGCTGCCGGAGTGGCGCACGAGATCAACAATCCTCTGGCGACCATCGCGGGCTGCGCTGAGGGCCTGTTGGATAGGGCGTCCGACCCGCTGCTTCGAGCCCAGCCAGGGTTCCAGGAGTTTCCCGAATACCTAGCCGTGATCGAGGAAGAGGCGTATCGCTGCAAGGAAATCACCGGGAGTTTGCTCCAGTTCGTTCGAAGCGAGGGCGGCGATCGGGAGCCAACGGACATCAATCATCTCCTGGAAAAATCGTTGGAGCTGACCTCCCTCCAGCCCCGATTCAGCGGACTCGACCTCCATTTCGATTTGGCCCCCCACCTCCCAATTCTCCAGGCGAACAAAAATAGATTGCGCCAGGTCTTCCTGGCGCTCGTAGTCAACGCCCTTGAGGCATGCCATGGGGAGGGCCGACTCATGGTGCGGACGCTCACCAGGCCAATTCATTCTGGAAAAGAGGTCGTGATTGATTTCCAGGATAGCGGCTCTGGCATTCCTCCGGAGCTCCTCGGAAAGATCTTCGAACCGTTCTTCACGACCAAGGGTGAGCAGCGGGGGACAGGTCTCGGTCTCGCAATCTGTCAAAACATTGTGACAGAGCATGGGGGGCGGATCGAGGTGGAATCCGAGATGGGGCGCGGCAGTCTATTCCGAGTGATCCTCCCCGTTTCCCGGGAAGCCGCCTGAGGAGCTGCATGGACCCCCATCCTATCCGAGTGCTCGTCGTGGATGATGAAACGAACTTTCGGAACCTCCTGGTCCGCGAGTTAGCGCGCCGGGGGCACCAGACCAGCGCTGCCAAAGATGGCGAGGAGGCCGTGAATCTCTTGCAGGGCGACACGGCAGACGTTGTGCTCCTTGATCTAAAGATGCCGCGCCTGGGGGGAATCGACGTGATGCGTCTTTTGCAGAAGCGGCCTGTGCCTCCAGAGGTCATCGTCATGACCGGCTTCGGCAGCGTCCCGACAGCAATCGAGGCGGTGAAGCTGGGGGCCTACGATTACGTGACGAAACCTTGCAAGATCGAAAAACTGGATATGCTCATTCGGAAGGCGTTCGAAAAGCGGAACCTTGTAGGTGAAAACCTGCTTCTCCGGTCGAAGCTGGAACACGGCCAGGAGGGATCAGAACTGATCTCCCAAAGTCCAAAAATGTTAGAGGTATTAAAGCTGATCAACCGGGCCGCCCCAACCGATTCCTCTGCCCTGATTCTGGGAGAGAGCGGCACCGGGAAGGAACTGGTCGCGAGAGCTCTTCACGGCCGGTCCCCTCGGAAGGACGGCCCGTTCGTCGCCATTCACTGCGGCGGGCTTCAACGGGAGCTCCTGGAGAGCGAGCTGTTCGGCCAC
>JACQEV010000184.1 GCA_016200385.1 Candidatus Methylomirabilota bacterium | reverse complement strand
GGCGCTGCCGGTGCTGAAGGACGGGGAGTTGGTCGGCATCATCAGCGAAACGGACATGCTTCGTGCACTGATCGACCTGGAGGAGGGGAAGGGGTCCTGAGCCGGGCGACTACGGTGGAGGCCGGATCGTCTTGTAGGGCGTTCCGCTTGCGGATATACTTTCTGCGGGGGCTTGGTTTTTCTCGGTCCGCGGGAGAGATGTGATGGCAGAAGTCATGACGCTAGGCGACATCTTGACGCGCCTCACCCGAGAGGGTGAGTTGTACGAAAAGCTCCATGGCCAGAGGCTTCGCTGCTATTCGTGTGGCCACCGCTGCCTGATCCCGGAAGGGCGAGCGGGCGTGTGCAAGGTCCGGTTCAACAGGGGCGGGGTCCTGTACGTCCCGGCTGGCTACGTTGGGGCGCTTCAATGCGATCCGGTGGAGAAGAAGCCGTTCTTCCACGCCCTCCCCGGGTCGCTCGCCCTGAGTTTCGGCATGCTGGGCTGTGATTTTAAATGCGGGTACTGCCAGAATTGGCTCACGTCACAGGCCCTGCGCAATCCCGAGGCCCAGAGCCCGCCGCAGGTGGTGTCGGCAGATTATCTGGTCAGCGCGGCTGAACATTACGCCACGCCGATCATCGCCAGCACGTACAACGAGCCGTTGATCACGAGCGAGTGGGCTGTTGAGATCTTCCGCTTGGCCAAACGGCATGGCTTGAAGACCGCCTACATCAGCAACGGGAACGGCACCCCGCAGGTGATTGAGTACCTCAAGCCCTGGGTGGACCTGTACAAGGTCGATCTGAAGGGGTTCAACGACACGAATTACCGGAAACTGGGCGGGGTGCTGCAGAACGTCCTGGAGACCATCAAACGGCTTGTGGAGAAGCAGTTCTGGGTCGAGATCGTCACGCTGGTGGTCCCTGGATTTAACGACTCGGACGCGGAGCTGACCCAGATCGCCGAGTTTCTGGCCTCGGTTTCTTTCGATCTTCCGTGGCATGTCACGGCATTTCACCAGGATTACAAGATGCGAGACCACGCCAACACGGCGGCCAGCACCTTGCTGCGGGCGGCCGAGATCGGGAAACGGGCTGGTCTCCGCTACGTCTATGCCGGGAACCTCCCCGGCCGTGTCGGCAGCTACGAGAACACGTACTGCCCGTCCTGCCAGATGTTGCTCATCGAGCGGTACGGCTATACGATCCTCAAGAACGTCCTGAAAGATGGCGCCTGCCCGAACTGTCATACCCTCATCCCCGGCGTCTGGAATTAAATCGAACGGACCCACGCCCTCACAAGGTCATTGCAAGCGGTTGAGAGGGGCGAGGCAATCGCATTCTTCTTAAGATCCGCGAAAGGTGCCCCGACAGGAAGAGCTACTGAAGACACGCTCCTCGGCAGACGCGGGGCCAAAGGAGGGGACATGAATGAGTCCATCGGTTTTGTTGGCTTGGGAAACATGGGGGAACCCATGGCCAGCAATCTCTTGAAGGCTGGTCACGCGCTGAGGGTCTACAACCGGACACCGGCGAGGGCGGCGTCTTTAATGGCACAAGGCGCGAAGCTGGTTCCCCGCCTGAGTGAGGTAGCCGACCCTGGTGGGATCGTTATTACGATGCTGTCTGACGATCAGGCGCTTGAGGGCGCGGTGGCGGACGACAACGGCCTGCTGCAGCGCCTCGGGCCGGGCGGGATCCATTTATCCATGAGTACCGTGTCGCCGGCCACGGCGCGTAACCTTGCCGAGCGTCACCGGCGATACGGGGTGACGTATCTTGCTGCGCCCGTCTTCGGGCGGCCTCAGGCGGCAGTAGCTCGGAAGCTGTGGATTTGCGTGTCAGGACCGCGGGCAGCCAAAGACCGTGTGCAGCCAATACTGAGCGCGCTCGGCCAGGCCGTGTTCGATTTTGGGGAGGACCCGGGGGCGGCCAATGTCGTCAAGCTGTCTGGCAACTTCCTGATCGCCTCGGCCATAGAGGCGATGGCCGAGGCCATGACCTTCGCGGAGAAGAACGGTATAGATCGCGCCAGGCTAATAGATATGCTGGCTCAGACCATGTTTGCCTGCCCCATCTATCAGAACTATGGGAAGGCGATCGTACAGGAGGATTACAAGCCGGCCCGCTTCAGGCTGTCCCTTGGACTGAAGGATATCGACTTGGTCTTGCAGACGGCAGCCGCCAGCAAGACGCCTATGCCGCTGGCCAGCATGTTGCACGATCGGTTCATTTCCGCCATGGCCAAGGGTCGCGAAGAGCTGGACTGGGCAGCATTTGCGCTAGGCGCTTGGGAAGACGCAGGACTTCACCGACATCCGCATCACACAGAAAAGGGCAAGTAAGAAAAGAGCAAATGAGATGATTCAGGTGCGATGGGGGAACGAGTGGGGACACACGGAACTCGACTGGCTGAACAGTTATCACTCATTTTCGTTCGGGGACTATTATGATCCACAGCACATGGGGTTTCGCCATCTTCGCGTGATCAACGAAGACTGGGTGAAGCCAGGCGGGGGCTTTCCGAATCACTCCCACCGGGATATGGAAATTCTCACCTATGTGTTGGAGGGCGCACTGGAGCACAAGGACAGCCTGGGCAACGGCTCGGCCATCCGTCCGGGTGAGGTGCAACGCATGAGCGCAGGCACCGGAATCAGTCATAGCGAGTATAATCATTCACAGACCGAGCCCGTGCACCTCCTGCAAATTTGGATTTTGCCGGAAAAGAGGGGTCTTGAGCCCAGTTATGAACAGCGTTCATTCATAGGAGAAGAACGATCTGGCACATGGCAACTGATTGCTGCCAGAGGTGGGCGTGATGGTGCGGTCAGCGTGCATCAGGACGTTGACGTGTTCGTTGCGCGGCTGGCTCCTGGAGAGCAGGTCTCGCATCGGTTGAAGTCGGGTCGGCACGCCTGGGTGCAGGTGGCGCGGGGTGCCGTCGTGCTCAATGGAACGCCGCTGAGGCAGGGCGATGGCGCTGCGGTCAGCGCGGAGGAGAGGCTGGAACTCGTTGCAGACCAGATGTCGGAAATCCTGCTGTTCGATCTTGCGTGATGGTCCTTAGCGCCAACCAGGACTTCTCTGGCGCACACGTACACGACGCTGGCGCTTCAGATCGTGCCGAAGGAATCAACGGCCATGTGGGTGAGTAGCGCTGGACGAAACACCTCTCTTCGCCTATAGGTCTCGCGTCATGCCCAACCAGTTGAACACTCACGCCTTCTAGTCGTGGATGAGGCGATCCAATTCCTCCTCCGGCACGGGTACTCCGTGCTGTTTGTGTGGGTGCTGGCGGAGCAGATCGGCTTGCCACTCCCCGCCGTTCCGATTCTGGTCGCTGCCGGGGCGCTGGCCGGATTCGGGCGGCTGAACGCCGCCTTCGCTATCGGGCTGGCGATCCTCGCTTCGTTGCTGAGCGACACCGTCTGGTACCAGATCGGTCGCCACCGCGGTAGCCGGGTGCTGCAGCTACTCTGCCGCATCTCGCTTGAGCCAGACTCCTGCGTCCGCCGGACCGAGGAGGTCTTCGCCCGCTATGGTCCTGCCTCACTCTTGGTCGCCAAGTTCATCCCCGGGCTGAGCACCGCGGCACCTCCGCTGGCAGGGATATTCGGGATGCGGCTGCCGCGCTTTCTGATGTTCGATGGCTCGGGGGCGCTCTTGTGGGCGGGCGCATTTGCGGGGCTCGGTTACCTCTTCAGCCGGCAGATCGAGCAAGTGGCGTCCCCCGCCCTTCGGATGGGCACCTCACTGGCCGGTGTCCTGGTGGGATGTCTCGCGCTCTACATCCTCTGGAAATATGTGCAGCGCCACTGCTTTCTGCGTCAGTTGCGTATCGCCCGCGTTACCCCGGAAGAGCTGAAGCGAAAGCTTGACGCTGGCGAAGATGTCGTAATTGTGGACCTGCGCCATTCGCTCGACTTCCAGGGCGAGCCCCATACCATTCCCGGATCCTTGCGCTTGCCCGTGGAGGAGTTGGAGCAGCGCCATCAGGAAATCCCCAACAACCGCGATATCGTCCTCTACTGCACGTGACCCAACGAAGCCACAAGCGCCCGTGTGGCGCTTCTTCTGCAGCGCCGCGGGATCACGAGAGTCCGACCGCTCGCGGGCGGTCTCCAGGGTTGGCGTCAGCGAGGCTTCCCTGTGGCCTCCTGAAACCGTCGGTGGCCGCCAACCATAATGGTTCTACCCTGAATCATGCATGGGCAACTCTGATGCCCTCGTTCGAACCTTGCCCCTCATCCATCCTTTCTCCGCCCCGATCCCCCCCAATCCGCTTCC
>JACQEV010000183.1 GCA_016200385.1 Candidatus Methylomirabilota bacterium | reverse complement strand
AGTTTGTAGGGGCGCTGCTTGCTGCGCCATCCCCGGGCAGGGCAAGCCCTGCCCCTACAATTCCAAATTCCGAGGTCTAGGTTCTGCAATTCTCTGAGAGGGCGCAGCAAGCAGCGCCCCCGCATGACTAGGAGACGGTGTGGAGAGAAGGGAGCTAATGCTGATTGTGTTGGTTGGCCTTGTCCTGTTGTGGACGGGGCCGGCGTTTGCGGAAATCTATTATCAGATCGATCAGCACGGAGTCGCCCACTTTACCAATGCTCCCAAGACATCCGGGTTCCGGGTGCTACAGCCGGGGGCGTTGCCTCCCACCAGCCGCCTCACCCCTGTCAACATCGCGGAGTTAATCGAGGCATTCGCTGATGAGCATGGTATCGACTCTGCCCTGATCAGGGCCGTCATTCAGGTCGAGTCGAACTTCAACCGGAAGGCAGTCTCTCGGAAGGGGGCGCAAGGGCTGATGCAGCTCATGCCGTCCACGATCTGGCGGCTTTCGGTGGGAGACGCCTATGATCCCCACGAGAACATCGGAGCCGGTGTCCGTTACCTCCGTGAGCTCCTGAACCAGTTTCAGGGCGATCTCACGCTGGCGTTGGCCGCATATAACGCGGGAGAAAAAGCGGTTCTCCGTTACAGGGGGGTCCCCCCGTACCAGGAGACCAGGGATTACGTCACGAAGGTCCTGAGCCTGTACCGCCGAATCCAAGGAGGTCGTTCCAGCAACGGGCTGGTCAAAGTGGCGCAAGCTGTGGTCCTGCCGCCACCACCCCCTCCGCCGACCATCTACAAGGCACAGGAGGCCTCAGGCGCAATTCTATACTCCAATATCCCGCCGATCGTCCGTTCCCAGTAGCTTCTCGACGCGCCGCAACCAACCCCCTTTTGCCTTGACAAGGCAAGCCCGCGAGATTACCATTTCCGCAGACTTGACTCATCTTTTCCACCCCTTATCAAAGGAGCCTCAGGTTGAAGCGTCTTATCGATATCGACCCCGAAATCGCTGAAGTGATCCGCCTCGAGACTGAGCGTCAGGCCACCAAGCTGGAGTTGATCGCCTCGGAGAACTTTGTGAGCGCCGCGGTGATGGAGGCGGCTGGCTCCACCCTGACGAACAAGTATGCCGAGGGCTACCCGGGACGGCGCTACTATGGCGGGTGCGAGTTCGTTGACATGGCGGAGAACCTGGCGATCGAAAGAGCGAAGCGGCTCTTTGGCGCCGACCACGTCAATGTCCAGCCCCACTCCGGCTCGCAGGCCAACATGGCTGTCTACTTCGCCGTCTTGGAACCAGGGGACACGATCCTCGGACTCAATCTTTCTCACGGCGGTCATCTGACGCACGGCAGCCCGGTTAATTTCTCCGGGCGCCTCTTCAACGTGATCCCGTATGGCGTGGATAAGGCGACCGAGCAGGTAGATTTCGACTCCCTCCGGCGCCTGGCCAAGGAGCACCGGCCCAAGTTGATCATCGTGGGTGCCAGTGCCTACCCTCGGATCTTTGACTTTGCGAGGTTCAGCGAGATCGCCCGTGAGGCCGGTGCCCTCCTGATGGCTGATATCGCCCACATCGCCGGGTTGATCGTCGCCGGCTTGCACCCGAGTCCCATCCCGCACTCCGAGTTCGTCACCACCACCACACACAAGACGCTTCGGGGCCCGCGGGGCGGGATGATCATGTGTAAGGCAGACTACGCCCAGGTCCTGAACAAACAGGTCTTTCCCGGGATGCAGGGGGGCCCGCTCATGCACATCATCGCCGCCAAGGCCGTGGCGTTTCAGGAGGCCCTTTCGCCGGAGTTTGCCTCGTACCAGCGCCAGATCGTCGTCAATGCTAAGGCCCTCGGCGAGGCGCTTCAAAGCCACGGCTTCCGCCTGGTGTCCGGGGGGACAGATACGCATCTTCTCCTGGTTGATTTGACGGGGCGAGGGCTGAGCGGAAAGACAGCCGAGGCCGCGCTGGACCGGGCGGGAATCACGGTCAACAAGAACGCCATCCCGTTCGACAAAGAGAAGCCGACCGTGACCTCTGGCATCCGGATCGGCACACCGGCCGTGACCACGCGCGGGATGCGGGAACACGAGATGCGGCAGATCGCGGACCTGATCGCCGATGTGCTCAAGGATGTTGGAAATGTCGCGGCGCAGTCAAGGGTCGCGGCCCAAGTGAAAGAGCTTTGCGCCTCTTTCCCCTTGTACCGGGAGCAACTTGCCCTCTCCTCTCCCCACCTGGCTTAGGACTCTCCGAGGGACTCCATTGTGAAGTGTCCCTACTGTAGTAGCCTCGAGGAAAAGGTCGTCGATTCCCGGGAGGGCAAGGACAGCTTGGTCGTCCGGCGCCGTCGCCAATGCCAGCAGTGCATGCGGCGCTTCACCACCTATGAGCGGATCGAAGAGATCCACTTCATGGTTGTCAAAAAGGATGGGCGCCGAGAGCCGTTCAACCGGCAAAAGATCATGGCAGGGTTGCTCAAGGCAGTGCAGAAGCGGCCAGTGAGTGTCCCCCAGCTCGAGAAGATCCTGGACGAGATCGAGGCCCGCCTCGCCGAGAAGGAGGAGCGGGAGATGACAGCCGCCGAGATCGGCGAGCTGATCATGGAGCGGCTCCACGAGATCGACGAAGTGGCCTACGTCCGCTTCGCGTCGGTCTACCGCCAGTTCAGGGACGTGAGTCAGTTCGTGGAGGAGGTCAAGGGTCTGCGAGAGGGGCGGCCACGTCGGCGGCCTTCCTGAATGGCGGCATGATGAGCCGGCATTACCCGATAATGGTCGATCTGTTAGGGCGGCGCTGCCTGGTTGTGGGCGGCGGGCCTGTGGCCGAGCGCAAGGTCTTGGCCCTCGTCGAGAGGGGCGCAGAGATCGTTGTGGTCAGCCCGTCTCTCAGCCCGGGGCTCGAAGACCTCAAGCGGCAGGGGCGGATCGTTCACCGCGCCCGGCCGTACAAACCGGGTGATCTGCCGGGGAGCTTCCTCGTGTTTGGGGCCACCGACGATCCGGAGGTTAACGGTCGCCTGGCTGATGAGGCGAAGGCGGCAGGGGTGCTGGCCAACCTCGCTGACTCACCGTCGTTGAGCACGTTCCTTGTGCCGGCGGTCCTTACGCGGGGCAACCTCGTCATCGCGATCTCCACCGGGGGTGACAGCCCCAGACTTGCCAGGAAGATCCGGGAGGATCTGGAGTCGGTCTACGGCGTCTACGGCGATGAGTACGCCGAGCTGTTGAAAGTGTTAGGCCGGGTCAGGGAGCGGGCGATGCGTGAGGTCGCCGACCCCGGGCGCCGGAGGGCCCTGCTGGAGCGGGCTATTGAGGCCGATCTGTTGACGTTGATCCGGACCGGAGACGCCCTCGGTGTTGAAAGAACTGTGAGGGGGCTGTTCGACGAGTCGCCGCACATGATGAAGCAGTCTCGGTAGGCGAAGGGATTATGGAACTCATCCTGTCTTACGTTGCATTGCTCCTCTACTTCGCCGCGAGCCTGGGGTACATGGGCTCCCTGACGGCCCGGCATCGCAGGCTCCTCAGGACAGCGGGTATCCTGGCCCGCTCCGGCTTTGCCCTGCATACCGCGGCCTTGGGGGTCTACCTCTACCAGCAGGGCCGCCCGCCGGCCACCCTTGCCGAATGGCTCTCCTTCTATGCATGGGCCACGGCTGCGGTCTACATCCTGACAGAGGTCCGCTACGAAAGTAAAGTCATCGGCTCGTTCGTCATCCCGCTTGTTGTCAGCCTTCTCGGGACGTCGGTCGCCCTGCCAAAGACAATCGAAAGCCTGCCCCCTCCGCTGAAAAACATCGGGGTCTGGACCCACGTGGTTCTGACGCTGCTCGGGAATGCCGCCTTCGCCCTCGCCTGCTGCGGGGCGTTGATGTACCTGCTTCAAGAACGCCAGCTCAAGTCCAAGCAACCTGGAGTCCTGTTTCATCGACTGCCCTCGCTGAATCTTCTTGACGAGCTGTGCCACCTTGCCCTTTCGGTTGGTTTTCCTCTCTTGACCCTTGGCCTGTTAAGCGGTGCCCTGCTGGCATATTCCGCGTGGGGCTCTTTCTTGACCTGGGACGGGAAGCAGATCTGGTCGATCGTCACGTGGTTCTTCTATGCCGCACTGTTGCACGGACGGCTGGCAGGGGGCTGGCGTGGAAGGAAGGCGGCCATCCTGTCGATCATTGGGTTCTGCGGGGTCGTCTTTGCTTCCCTCGGGGCGAACCTCGTCATTAGGGGTACCCACGCTTTTTGATGTAACGTTTCGAGTTTCGAGTTTAGAAGTGGAAACCCGAAACCCGAAGCTCAAAACTGCGAAAGCATAATGGATATCATT
>JACQEV010000169.1 GCA_016200385.1 Candidatus Methylomirabilota bacterium | reverse complement strand
GAGAAGGAAGCCGCACAAGTATGGGACACTGACGCCCAACCGTAAGCCTTCCGACGAATCGTTGGGTGCGAACTCGACGCTGACCTGGCTCACCTAAATCCCTTATTCTCAATAGGTTACACTCGGTAAGCCTTGATCTAATCGGGTACCCTTGGCTGGCATAGCCCTTGCTCAACCTCTTGGTGTATAAGTATATTTTCTTGGGTCCAGGGTTCTCAGAGAAAATGGAGGTCAGCCAACGGTCCAAAGTGGGAGGGGAAGATGCGGAGAAGCTCAAACATGAGGTTTTCAAGGCCCTATTGGGCGCCGTTCGTGGCTGGCGGCGCGCTGGGTCTCACGCTGCTGTTGACGTTTTATCTGACTGGTCATGGGCTCGGCGCTTCGGGTGCCTATACTGCTGCGACGGCTGCTCTCTTGGAGACCGTGGCCCCCGGTTCCGCACAGAATAACAGCTACCTTGGCAGTTACATCACGCTTGGCCGCTCACCGCTCTACTCGTGGATAGTCTTTGAGATGCTTGGGGTGATCGTCGGTGGGTTCCTGGGAGCGGTCACGGGAGGCCGTCTGAAGGGTCAGATCGAGCGTGGCCCATCCATAGGCAGAGGGAGCAGGCTTACTCTGGCCTTTGCTGGTGGCCTTGTCATGGGGTTTGCCACCCGCCTCGCGAGGGGGTGCACCAGCGGCCAAGCCTTGAGCGGCGGCGCGGCCATGGCGCTAGGAAGTTGGGCATTCATGCTGGCCGTTTTCGTTGGCGGATTCCTCGCCGCGCCATTTGTGCGGAGCGAATGGCAATGAGCGGGCCACTGGAGGTCCAGAGCGTGCTCAGTGAGGGCTGGAGGCTGGTTCTTGGCTTCATTGTCGGCGTCCTCTTCGGCTTTTTTCTGGAGCGGGGCGGGTTCGGTAGCGCGAGGAAGCTTACGGGTGTTTTCTACCTGAAAGACTTCGCGGTCCCCAAGGTAATGCTCAGCGCCATCTTGGTGGCAATGGCGGGCTTGCTTGTTCTCGGGCGGGCGGGTGTCCTCGATTTGGATCTGCTTGCTGCCATGCCAACCTACATTTGGCCGCAGCTCGTGGGCGGGCTGCTCCTCGGGATCGGTTTCGTCGTGGGTGGATACTGTCCTGGCACCTCAGCAGTGGCCGCGGCCAGCGGAAAGTGGGACGCTCTTGTATTCATGGCGGGCCTCGTGACCGGGATCTTTAGCTTCGCCGAACTCTTTGATCGCTTGGAGTCGTTCTATTTCTCTGGGGACCTTGGCGACGTCACGCTCGCCGACTGGACCGGGTTGCCGCCCGCAGGAATTGTCTTCCTCCTCCTCTTGATGGCAGGTGCGGCATTCTGGTTGATCGGGCGGATCGAACGACGACCTCGGAAGGATGAGGGCGATTTGGCAGAGCACACCGGTCGCTCTGATGCGGTGCTTGGAACAGGAGGCGCACAGTCATGAGACGGATGGTGATGGCAGGGGTGGCGACGGTTACACTGCTCGCAGCGATCGGAGGGACGGCGCTGGCCGCAGGCTACGCCAATCCCCAGTTTCTCGTGGAGACCGACTGGCTAATCCGGCACCTGAATGACCGGGATCTCCGGATCATTGATATGCGTGATCGCCTGGAGGAGTATGCGGCTGGCCACATTCCGGGCGCTGTCTACCTTGCTGTCAATCAGATACGCCGGGCCCTGAAGGAGCCAGGCTTCGTGATCCCGCCGGATTATGAGCTCGAGGAGATTCTGGGCCAGCTTGGAATTACGGGCGAGACAATGGTAGTGGCCTACGACGATCAGGGAGGACTGAACGCGTCACGCCTCTTCTACACGCTCGGCTACGCTGGCCACGGCAAGATGGCCCTCTTGAACGGAGGTCTGACGAAGTGGGTGGCCGAAGGCCGTTCGCTCGCGATAGAGGTTTCACGGGTAGCCAAGACGGTGTATCGGGTTCATCCTGACACGGGGCGCGTGGCCTCAGGCCGTTGGATCGCGGCGAACCTGGGGAAGCCGAACCTCGCATTGGTGGACGCTCGTTCGCCGAAAGAGTTTCGAGGCGAGGATGTCCGCGCGAAGCGGGGAGGGCACATCCCGGGAGCTGCAAACATCGAGTGGACGCAGAATCTGACCGCCGACAAGACCTTCAAGTCAGCCGATGAGCTGCTCAACCTCTACGAGAAAGCGGGGGTGACCAAGGATAAGACGACAGTCACCTACTGCCAGACGATGCATCGTGCGTCCCTGAGCTACTTCGCGCTCCGCCTCCTCGGCTACCCCGATGTTCGTGGCTACGACCGCTCCTGGAGCGAGTGGGGCAACGACCCGGCCTTGTTAGTGGAGCGCTGATCGGAGGAGGAGATGAAACGGAAGGGGGGTGAGATCAATGGTAGTGGCCCAGAAGGTCTGTTCGCAGTGTGGGACAGAGCTGAAACGCGATCCCCTGGAAAAGGACTGGTTCTGCCCGGAGTGTGATCCGGTTCGGGCGGAGAAGCTCGAAAAGGAGGCCGAGCAAGAGGCATAGGTATGGCTGAGCTGTGTTTGCCCCGGCGGTGCCAGGAATGAAGTGCGCGGGTTCTGGATCATGAGGTCCAACGGGGTGGGACCGCCTGGGGCTCCACGCACCGGCTGGACAGACAAGAGCGGAAGCCTCCTCTGAGAGGGCGTGGCTGCCTTGAGGGAGGTGCGACCATGACAGTGGTAGCGCGCGTGCGAGACTGGCTGGATCAGCAGAAGGTAAAATATGAGGTTCGCCCCCATATGGAGGCCTACACGGCGCAGGAGGTGGCGGCCGCCACCCACATCCCGGGTCGGGCCTTCGCCAAGGTGGTCATGCTCAAGGGTCAGCATGGCCTGGCCATGGCCGTGTTGCCCGCCAAATGCCGTGTGGACATCGGTCGGATTGCGATGTTCTTGCGCGATAGCACGATGACTCTGGCAAAGGAGGCCGACTTCGAAGGGACGTTTAAGGGATGCGAAACGGGAGCCATGCCGGCCTTCGGCAATCTCTATGGGGTCCCGGTGTACCTTGATCAGGACCTGATCGCGGAGGACACTGTTGCCTTTCCCGCCGGGAGCCACCACGAGGTGATCCGAATCGCATCCAAGGACTTCCTTCGGTTGACAGGGGCTCAGGTTGAGGAATTCTGCGAGGGTGAGTGACGAGCAAAACGAAGAGGGAGGAGGGAAGGTCATGTATAAGCGGATCTTGGTGCCCCTGGATGGGTCGAAATTGGCTGAGCAGATTCTGCCACACGTGAAGACCATCGCTAAGGCCACTGGCGGCAAGGCGGTCCTGGTTCGCGCGGTGCCAGTGCACGCCGAGCTTCTTCTGGAGGCGCCCAGCGAGACCAAGGCGTGGATGAAGGAGGCGGAGGCACGGGCAGCCAGGTACCTGGAGGGCGTGGCCAAGGGCCTGGAGAAAGTGGGTGTAAAGACGCAGGTTGAGGTACTGCCTGGGGAACCGGCGGCGCAGATCCTCACAGCGGCCGAACGGGAAGACGTGGACCTCATCGCCATGATGAGCCACGGCGAAAGCGGGTTAAGCGCGTTTGAGCGTGGGAGCGTAGCCGAAAAGGTCCTCAAGCACTCGCCTCGGCCGGTTCTGATGGTCCGGGCGTTCCGCACCCGTGTCAGGCTCTTGCACGAGGGCGAGGTCTGGTCGCTCAAAGGTTAGCGCAGATCGTATCCTCCGGCGTTTGCTGCTCGTGGCACCCCTGGCAGCAATCGCCGGAGGCTGCCCCGAGGCCCAGACATTGAGTCCTCAGCACCAACTTCTCCTCATGGCACTGGGTTGGCTGGCTCGGGAAAATAAGCTGAACTTCGTCCAAGATAGAAGGAGCCTGAAACTCTCTCTGAAAGCGGATTGGGCAGACGTCAAGATGAAACCTCTAGCCCTCTATGCTCAAGTACGCCATCAAACCGCGCCTCGAGGGCAACGGCGTGATCGATTGTCTGAGGTTCATTTCATATAACGCCCTGGGCTTCGGAAATCGCTGGGCAGGGCGTTTGCCCCCGGCCTGGAACTTCCTTTCTCCACATTCGTCATCGCCTTCACTGTGGGAGACTTATGGCAGCGAGGGCCGCCTATCTAGCTCTCTATGAACGGGGCATCCTGGCGGACCGGATTCGAGCCGCCCAGGAGATGCTCCGGGGATGCACGATCTGCCCTCGCCTTTGCCGGGTGGACCGCTTCACGAGCCGGGCGGGGAAGTGCAGGACCAATGCGCTCCCTGTTGTCTCGTCCCACCACCCCCATTTTGGGGAAGAGGCTCCCTTAGTCGGCCGCCGTGGATCGGGGACCATCTTCTTCACCTCCTGTAGCCTCCGTTGCGTGTTCTGTCAGAACTGGGAGATCAGCCACCTGATGCTGGGCGAAGAGGTCTCCCATCCACGCCTGGCCCAGATGATGGTGGAGCTTCAAGCCTTGGGCTGCCACAACATCAACTTCGTCACGCCCACCCACATGGTGCCCCAGATTTTGGCAGCGTTGCCCTACGCGATCGAGACGGGTCTGCGCATTCCCCTCGTCTACAATACCGGCGGGTACGACCGGGTGGAGACCCTACGCCTGTTGGATGGGGTGATCGACATCTACATGCCTGACATCAAGTATATGGACCCAGCCCATGCCAAGCGCTACTCGGGTGCGGAGGACTATCCCTACATTGTCCGAGCGGCAGTGCAGGAGATGCACCGGCAGGTGGGCGACCTGAAACTGGATGAAAGAGGGCTCGCCGTGCGGGGTCTGTTAGTGCGACACCTGGTGATGCCTGGTGGGGTGGCGGGAACTCGTGAGGTGATGCGGTTTCTGGCCAGGGAGGTTTCGCCTGACACCTATGTGAACCTGATGGACCAGTATCGGCCGTGCGGCCAGGCAGGCAGGTTCCCCGAGATCG
>JACQEV010000168.1 GCA_016200385.1 Candidatus Methylomirabilota bacterium | reverse complement strand
CCTCGAGGCGAATGCGGGTGATGGCCAGCTCGACGGGAAACTCCGTGCCATCGGCGCGCATCGCGGGCATCTCGAGCCGCTTCCCGATCACGGGGCCTTCGCCGGTGGCGAGATAGTGCGCCAGACCTCGTCGATGCCTGTCGCGCAAGGCAGGGGGGATAATCACCTCAGCCATCGCCTTGCCCATCACCTCGGCGCGGGTGTATCCAAACATCCGCTCCGCTGCCGGGTTGAACTCGATGATCATCCCTTCGTGATCAATAGTGACGATGCAATCAAGTGCCGACTCTAGGATGGCTCCCTTGCGCGCCTCGCTCTCGCGCAGCGCCTCCGCCGCCCGCCGGCGTGCGGTGATGTCCCTCATAAAGCAGTGATGCCCAACGAAAGTGTCGTCTTTGTCGACGATCTTGACCATCAATACGTGCTTGTAAAACATGGACCCGTCCTTGCGCACCGCCCGTGCTTCGAATTCTGCTGTACCCTCGCTCACCATGCGGTGGTATGTGGTGATCGCGTTGCCCCGATCATCGGGGTGTACCGTCAGCGCCCAGTCCATGCCGACCATCTCGCTCGGCTCGTAGCCGATCATGCGCGCATACGTGTCATTGACGTGGACATACCGACCCTCGGGATCCAGCCGGGAGATAGCGGGCATGGCATGCGCGAGCGCCACATTCATCTCGCGTAGCGCCTCTTCCGCCCGCTTGCGTTCAACCGCCGTAGCCAGCACATTGGCAACAGCCTGGAGGAAGTGACTCTCATCGGTGGTGAACGTCCGTCGTCGGGTCGTGTGCGCGCCCAAGACGCCAAAGGGCCGGTCCGCGCCCGGGATGATGACGCTCATCCCACTGACCACCCCGTGGTCGCGCAGCAGCGGTGGCCCACTGAACCGCGGTTCGGTGCGCAGGTCCTCGACAATCACCGGCTCGTTGGAGAGCAGGGTGTAGCCCGCCTGGGAGTCGGTCCCCGCGCCCACCGTCGCGGACCCCACGGACCCGTCCTTCCATCCCACGCCCGCGCGCAGCAGCAACGCGGTGCCGTCAGGAAGCAGCTCCAACACCTTGCAGAACTCTACGTCCAGAGTGTGCGCGACGAGGGCGACCGCGTCGTTCATCAGGATGGAGAGGTCAGTCCTCGCCAGCGCCCGTTGCCCCAGTGCGGCGACCGCGGCCTGCTGGCGCGCATGAACGTTGAGTGTTTCCTCCCGCTGTAGGATCTGGGCGAAGACGAGCCAGGAGAAGAGGGCGGCCCCGGCCGCGCTGATAACAAGGACGAGAAGGACGAGGAGCCACAGTGGGAGGATGTGATGGAACGCCAGCGTGAACCAAAGGAGGAGACCTCCGAAGGCGGTCGGAGCCCAGACGCCAAGCCACCGGAGCCGGCTGAAATGCAGGGCTAGGCGGCCCTCCCCAGCTTGGAGCATTGACTGATCGACAAAAGACTTCTTGCGATGACCCACGTCAGGACCTCTTCAACGGCCTCAAGAACGCTCAGGGCCACAGATCCCCCCTCGCATCGGGGCGGCCCTTGGCTTCGACGGCCTCGTGCGCGGCATTCGCCTCGCTGACCAGCCGGCCCAGGTTCAGGCCATGCGCCTTTGCGATTGCCCCGGCTGCGCCAATGACGACCACCTCGTTGTGGTGCTGCTCCTGCAAAAATCGCCTGAGAATGCCCAGAAAGGTCGGGTATCGTCCACCACCAAAACGGACTCAGTATCCATCTGAGCCCCAGAGTCCGGGCGACAAATAAAGTAAACTCAATCAGATTGGGAATTATAAGAGGACATACACGCCTTTGGCGGGCTGTCCGGATTCTGGGATTCCGGCATGCTGGCTCCTTTCCCGTTCTCCGCACACTGGAGCCACCCCCACGGTGAATTCTGGCTGAGTCGGACGGCCTCAACGTATTGACGACCGAGCCGCACTCCCTCATCGGATGGGTTAGTGATCCGGGACGGGCCGAGGTCGTACGCGCGCACCGCTTTCTTCAGATCCCCGAATCGCCGCACCAGGGTGAAAAGGTAGTGGGCGCCCACACGGATATTGAGGCGGATATCCTCTAGCGCTTCAGGGTCCCTGTCTGCCCAGCCCAGTTCTGTCGCGACTTCCTCGAAGGCCGCAGGCATCACCTGCATGAGGCCGACGGCCCCCCGGGGAGACCTGGCCTGGGGATCGAACCCGCTCTCCACCCGGATGATGCCGAGGAGGAGCTGCCAGTCGAGGTCGTAGCGTCGAGCCTCCTGCTGGACCGCGTGGGTCAGCGCCGTCGCCTCCTCGTGGGGAAGAGTGGGTCGATAGGACCGGACCTGGTTCAGTATTCCAAGGCGGTCCTCGAGGTGCCGGATAGACTCCTGGAGGCGTTTGAGCTCGCTCTGCTGGCTGGCGATCACCCGATTCTGGTTCGATATGGCCCATGCCATGAGAAGAATGAGACCAAAGCCCAGCCTGGCAACGGTCGCCAGTTTCACACGGGGCCGAGGTGGTCCGTTGAGATTCACCCACATTCCGCTGGTGGCCATCGCTTCTTCCCTCGCGGCATCCGTTGAAAGCGGGGTTGGCGCGATCACATCAGGTCCCCGAGCGGCCCGAGCGACAGATTGAGGTCCTCCTCGCTGAGGCCGAAGTGGGCCCGAAGCTCAGCCATCTGCTCCTCCAGCCGGAGGAAGGTCACCCCCATTCGCTCGATCTCCTCAGGGGTGAGGGAGCCGGCCTCGATCCGCCGGAGAGCCTGCTTCTCCAGAAGCCGCCTGAGGAGTTCGACCAGGGTGAGCACCAGCTTGGCCAGCCCCTGTTCGACCTTCTCGGGGTCGACGTTGATCCGCCTCGGCAGGGCCTCAGTGAGTCGCTCCAGCTCCCCCTCGAACTCGGCCAGTGAGCTCTCAGGCGCCGAGAGTGTCTTCGGTTTCATCGTGGGCTCCGTTGACGAAGTGGTAGGGAGGCCAAGGGCCGGTGAGGAGGAAGCGAAGGTAAGAAAACTCCTGCTGGGCCTTCGCCACACCCTCCCGGAAGGCGGCCACCCGATACGGCTCCACCAGATAGGCCCCGGTGAAGAGCAACCGATCGGTGGGGAGCCGGCGGAGCCAGCTTTCCACGGCCAGGGAGTGGAAGAGGGTCTGAACCTCTTGGATCACCCGCTCACCCACCGCCCGGATCCCGGCCCGCCGCCGCTCCTCCCTGAGCCTCCGGTGGAGGTATTCCGTTCCAGGGTTTCCGTCCCCCGTTTCCTGATTCACCGACACCTCGGATTTCCCGGGCGCTTCCCAGAGCACCCGGAGCCCCATTTCCACCTTCCCTTCCACCCGTTCAAGCGCCGAACGGAACACCTGAGCCCGTTCGTCGAGGAGCGCGATGACCGCCTCCTTGGCCCTGAGGAACGTGTTGAAACGAACGGGAAGGATGGGGCGGTCGCCCATCACCTCCTCCACCACCGTCTCATGGAGGGTCAGATGGGCCTCGTCCAAGGGCCAGGGGTTGAGCAGGGACCGGCTGACCACAGCGGCCAGATCTGCACGGGGGACGAGAGAAACAGGACTTCCTCCGAGGCCCCGGATCTCTCGCGATAGCTCCGGGGGAAACTCGACGATTCCGTAAAGGTAGATTCCCGTCATTCCTCACTCCACGACACTCCGAACGCCCCACTCTCTGGCGGTCTCAACGGAGGAGATGAGAAGCCGGAGGCCCAGGTAGATCAGGTCCACATCGGCCACAGACAGGGTCACATCCCCCGCGACCACGACCCCCCGGTTGAGCAGGCGGTCCAGCATCTCGAGGAGCGTGACCTGACGCTCCCGGCTGGACGCGGGCCAACCGTCATCCATCATTGTCAAGCCGCGGGACAAAGTGGTAGGGGGGCCAGGGGCCTGAGGCGACGAGCCTGACACCTTGTTCGGCATAGCCGCGGTTCCACCGCGCCACCCTGGCGAGGAAGGTCTCCACTCCTTCTTGTCTCACGAGGCAGGCCAGGTTGAAGACAATCCTCTCCCCCCGCCTAGCCTCAGGGAGGAGGGGAGGATGCTCCTTCACCTCCACCACTGTCTCCCGGATGGTCTCCAGGGCCTCGCGGGCGAATGATTCCTCACGCTCCCGGGATTTCGCGGAGGCGCTCGTCTCCATTTTTCTCCTGAGGAAGAATGCATGACCGGGCGGTTTGGCGGTCGCCTCTCTGGACAGGGCGAGGAGCGCCGGGTCGGTCCGGAGCACGGCGGCTCGGAGGGCCGCAGGGTCCGCAAACCCCTTCACCCCCCACTCTTCTTTCTCTCTGAGATCCTCGAGGGCCGCCCGTAGAATGGGGGTGTTCCTCCGGATGACTGCCCGGATCCTCTCCGGGTCGAGGAAGATGGTGCCGAACTTCATTGGGAGGAGCGGACCCTTGGCCAGGGCCGACTCCACGATCGACTCGTGAAGGCGCACCTTGTCCTCCAGCCAGCGGAGATCCTCCAGGTTTCGGCGGAGGGCCTCCTCTCCGAACTCGGTCAGGGAGACCGAGCTTGACAGAGCCGCGATCCCGTTCTCGGCGATAAGGCTCAAAGGAGAGCGCCCGTCGATTCCTGTCATGGGCGCGAGGTCACCGTAGGAGAGGAAGCCGTAGAGGTACCAGCCGACCTCGAAGGCCATCAGCGCTCCTCCGCATGCCACAGGGGGAGCCGGTCAATGAGAAACTCCACCTGGATTCCCTCGGGCAGGAACCGATCCACCTCGTGCATCATCCCCAGGAAGAGGAGGCCCACTTCGCCTTCCTCCAGCGTCTCGGCGATCCGTCGGGCGATGAAGGCGTCCCGCGCCTTCAGGATCTGCGCGCTCTCGGTCGCGTAGCTCCGCGTGGCCTCTTCCCGCTCGGCGTCGGTCTGGGCCTCGGCGATCCGCGTAATGTGGGTGTACTCCTGCGTCAGCAACTCGGGGGACTCCGTCCCCATGACCGTCGCCCCTCTTTGAACCAGCTATATGACAATCTGGTAGTTCTTGCTCCCCTGGGCCGCCACGTCTCGGGCGATCTCCAGCTCTCTCCCCGAGACGGGAAGGCCGTCCTGGTAGATCCTGACTCGCTCCCATGGGAGGTTGAGGCCCAGAAGCTTCGCCCTGATCCCCTCCCAGACTTCATCGATGACCCTGCGGCTCCTCGCCCAGCGCTCGGCCCCGAATCGCCGGATGGATTCCTGTCTCAGGGCCTCCGCTGTGGACCCCATGTCCACTATGGTGTGGACGATGGGGACATAGATGAGCCGTCTCATCCCGCCAGCCGCAAGAGTCTCCCCCCGACCTCCTCGGCGACGATCCTGAGCAGCCGGTCCAGATCGAAGGGCTTGCCGATGAACTCCCGTACCCCCAGGCCCATGACCTCCCGGACCCGCTGGGCTGTCCCGTAGGCCGTGAGGATCACCACCTTGACCTCCCATGCCCGTTCTCGGATCCGCCTGAGGCTCTCGAGACCATCCATCCCCGGCATGTCCAGGTCCAGAACGATGAGGTCTCGAGGCTCCTGCTCCAAGAGGGCCAAGGCCTCACGGGCGCTCCTGGCCGTCGTCACTTGAAACCCCTCCAGCCTCAGGCGCTCGG
>JACQEV010000192.1 GCA_016200385.1 Candidatus Methylomirabilota bacterium | reverse complement strand
GTTGCCCGATTGTTGAATGAGGGAAAATATAGGGGGGACCGGGGGCAACCGATCGATGACATACCCGACTGGTTCAGAATCCTTGTGCAGCCGTAGGAGGTTGAGCAGGCCGTCGCTCGTGATATGGGTGAGCCCCTTGATAGCCAAGGGTCGCTCGAGCGCCTCGACCACCTCCGGCACGTAGATCGCGGTCGGCTCGAGCAACTCCTCCCCCAGCGTTCGCCCGAGTTCCTCAAACCTGGTGTCCACCTTGTACTTGTTCTGCTCGAAGAGGACCTGTCGGGCCAGCGTCAGGCCGTTGCTGTGGATCCCGGTACTGCCGAGGCCGATGATGACGTCGCCTGGCGTTACAGCCTTGCCCACGATCACCTTGTCCAGCGGGACATGGCCGACACACATCCCCACCAGATCACATCCCCACCCGTCCCGCTCCGACGCCAGCATCTCCCGGATTTGCGCGATCTCCCCGCCACAGATGGCGACACCCGCACGACGGGCCCCCTCTTTGAACCCCTGCATCAGTTGTTCGAGCAAGACGGGGTTCGCTTCCTGCACCGCGATGTAATCCAGGAACGCAATCGGGCGCGCGCCGACACAGAGCACGTCGTTGGCGTTCATGGCCACGCAGTCTATTCCAACCGTATCGTACTTCTGCATCATCTGAGCGACCAGGATCTTGGTGCCCACCCCGTCGGTCGAGAGCGCAAGTCCCATCCCGTGACCGATGTCAATGACGTTCGCAAAGAAGCCGATCGGCAGGACCGGCTTCCCGATTCCTCGCACGAAGGCGAACGTCTCGCTGGCCATGGCAATCACTCTCGAGAGAGCCTGCTCCTCTGCCACCGTATCGACGCCGGCTTGGATATAGGTTGCCGGCACCTTTGCCTCACTCATAGGATTCACTCACTGAAGCATTGCGTTTCGGAAGTACCACGATGCCGACCGCTCAATCTGCCTCCCCAGCGCCGAAGGAGAGACGGAGGACCATCCGCGAAACACGAGACTGCAACCCCCGGGGCGACATCTACGATGGAAGATCGTACGGTGTCCTGTCAAGACATTTCCTGTTGTTTCCTGTTGTTATTTACCACATCAACAGTCTCTGATCTTTGGCAGATGTTCAAAATGGCGGACAACTGAGTTGTCTCACAACACGTAAGAATCGGCTTGACTCACGCAAGAAATCGTTGTGGTATATTGAGCCTCCGCGACCGTCGGGGTTTGCTGTTGTCCTTGCCGCGTATCGACGGCGTGGGCGCAGGTCCGTGAGGAGCTGCCAACTGCCAGGGCCACGAACCTGACACAATATACTATTACTATTATACAGGGTTGATAGGTGTGAAACGGCGAGGAAACCTACCTGCCGGGAGTTTGGCACAATGCCCCCATGGGCGAGTCGTCGTAGTCAGCGAACACAGCTCACACTAAACCAGAAGGTTTCGCTCGGAGTCCTTCTTGCCGTCGCCAGCCTGATTGGTTTCTTCCTCCTCGAAGGGATCCGTGAGCAGAAGGCCCTTCTCGCGAACCTTGCGAAGAACCAAGCCCGATCTATGGCAATGCTCCTCCGCGCGAGCCTCGAAGATCCCACGCTCTGGGAATCCCCGAAGACACTCCAAGCCTTTGTCGAGCGACTTGCGGCAACTCGCACCGACGCCCTCATGAGTCAGACCCGTTCTTTCCGCCCCCTGGAAGAACTGGACATGTTGATCTTGGACTTCAATCTTACGGTGCTCGCAGGGAGCATCTCAGGAGAGGTGGGAAAGACATTCACCCGAGATCCCGGGAACGAGATACGCCTCACTATGTCAGACGGGAGGATGCGCGAGTTCGTCGAGCCCGGCGTGATTTCGGCATTCTGGGTGGCCGTTCCTGTGGAGACCGGAGATGCGAAGAAAGGTGTCCTTCTTCTGCGATCCCCTTATGCCACGGTGGAAGCCCAGCCCCATACACTGGCACTGGAATTGACCTGGGAGGCGATCCTGATCGCCATCCTATCGCTTCTGCTCATTCTCTGGATGACCAGACGCTACTTGCTCAGACCGATCAGCCTTCTTAGGGAAGGCGCCCTGGCCTGGAAGCGGGCGGAGCTGACGCATCGGGTTTCGTTCCCTGGAAGCGACGAACTGGGAGAGCTACGCGATGCTTTCAATGAAATGGCAACTACTCTCGAGACGCAGCATGTCCACTTGGCCAGGAAACAGGCCGATCTCGAGGAGAGCCTTCGGCGAAACCGGGAGGCGCAAGCCCAACTGATTCAGTCCGAGAAGCTCGCCTCGATCGGCACGCTGGCCGCAGGGGTGGCGCATGAGCTCAACCAACCGCTCATGTTGATCAGAGGGTACGCGCAGAGACTTTTGCGTAAGGAGAACGAGATCCGCCCCAAGGCCCGAGAAGAGATCGAGATCATCGAAGCAGAAACCTCCCGAATGACAATGATCATTCAGCAGCTCAAGGATTTTTCCAGGAAATCGACCGGCGAATGTCAAGCGATAGACATCAATTCTGTCATTCACAGCTCCTTTGCCCTTCTAGCCGAGCAACTTCGCCTTCACAAGATTGAGGTCAGGCTGGAGCTCGGCCACGCCCTGCCCAGGATCTGGGGGGATCCTATCCAGCTTACCCAGGTCTTCGTGAATATCATCACCAATGCCCGGGACGCTCTTGACGAGGCCGGAGGAGGCGCGTTGACAGTCGGAAGCCACAATGCGCATGAAAACACTGTCGAGGTCTCATTCGAGGATACCGGCCCTGGGATCGCCGCTGACATCCTTCCCAGGATTTTCGATCCGTTTTTCACCACCAAGGCGGTTGGCTCGGGAACCGGCCTTGGCCTTTCCATCGCCCTTGGCCTCATCCAGGCCCACGGCGGGAAGATCAATGTGGAGAGCGAACCGGGGCGAGGAGCCCGGTTCACAGTCGTCCTTGGAACGGGAGGGAAAACACAAGATGGGGAATGATCGAATCTTGGTGGTCGATGATGATGTTCAGATCCTCCATTTTCTCCAGCGGTGTTTGACCGAAGCAGGTTATGAGGTGGCTACGGCCTCAGAGGCGGGGGCAGCCGTAAGGCAGTTGAGGGAGGAGGCGTTCTCCCTCATCCTCACCGACATGAAGATGCCGGAGATGGATGGCCTGGCGCTGCTGAAGGAGGCTCGTCGCCTCCGACCCGACGTGGCGATCATCGTCCTGACCGCACATGGAACCTTCGAGAATGCGATTGCGGCCCTCCGAGAGGAAGGCGCGTATGACTACCTCTTGAAACCCCTCGAGACACTCGATGTCCTGAGCGAGGCGGTGCAAAAGGCTCTCGCGCGCAGGAGACAATTGCTCCAAGATAAGGAATTGATGCGGGAGCTCGAAGAAGAAAATCGGACCCTATGTCAAGAGGTCGAGCAGCGGACCCGTGAGCTAAAACTGGCCCAGCAAAAGCTCGAGGCCTGGAAACTCGTGGATCGCGCCCGAAGTATCCTGATGAAACGCCTTGGCCTTCCCGCCGATCGAGCGCTGAACCTTCTCCGGGATAAGAGCCGGAGCGAACAGCGCACATTGCAGGATACCGCCTCGGAGATCGTCGCAAAAGACGCGTTCTTCATGGAGCTGGAAAAAAGGCTTGACAACCTGCCGAGGGCTCAGTAGTATCCGTTGCCACTGAAGTAGCTGATTCGGAGAGAAGGCCGTCTCGCCTTCTTTCTTGAGGCCATAATGCCTCGCATGGGAACCTGTTCCTTGCGAGGCGTTTTTCTTTTCAGGGTGACGGATCTCGGCGAGATATTGCCAATCAATGTCATTGGGTCTATCCGACTCGACAGAGGGGAGTGCCATGAGCCACGCCAACCGCCATACTGTGTGGGTTCGACTCTTGCTTCTTTCCCTCATTGCCTGCTGGCCGACACACGTCGGCATAGCGGCAGAGCGCCCCACGGAATCAACGACACCGGCTCAACCACAGGGCCAAGCCGTTGAGTTGGAACCGGTCGTGGTGACGGCGACACGAACAGAGATGAAATTGAAGGAGGTGCCGGCCAGCGTGACGGTCTTGACCAAGGAGGATATCGCCCAGTCAGGTGCCTTGGCAGTGGACGACCTGCTGCGGCAGATTCCCGGCTTCAATACCTTCAGGCGGTCGAGCAGCCTCTTCACCGCCCCGCAGCAGGACCCCGAGGCCCAGGGGGTCACGCTGCGTGGGGTTGGCCCGGGCGGCGCAAGCCGGGCGCTGGTGCTGCTCGACGGGATTCCGGTGAACGATGCGTTCGGCGGATTCCTCTACTGGGGCGAGCTGCCGCTGGAGAACATCGAGCGGATCGAGGTGGTGCGAGGAGGCGGCTCAAACCTCTGGGGCAGCTTTGCGCTGGGTGGAGTGATCAATATCATCACCAAAACTCCCGAGAAGCGGACGGTGGAGACTAAGCTTTCGGCCGGCAACCTGGGCACCACCGACGATACTCTTTCCTATACTGATGTGGTCGGCCCGCTTCGCGTCGGCCTGTATGGCAATTTCCTGCATACCGACGGATACAATATCATCGCCCCGAATCAACGAGGACCCATCGATCAGGATTCAGGGTCCGAGCACAAGACCTTCAACGGACGCCTCGAGTACTCCCCCGCTTCCAATCTCTCCCTCTTCCTCCGGGGCGCCTACTACACTGAAGACAGAAACCTTGGAACCCCGCTTCGGGTCAGCGACACAGATCGCGGGTTCATCGCGGGGGGTGGCACGTTGCGGACAGCCGACGGCAGCGAGTGGCAGCTCACTATGTTTTCTCACCTGACTACGTTCAACGAACAATTCTCGCGGATCAACGACCCTCGAACGTCGGAATCCGTCAAACAGATCCAGCAGGTGCCCTCGACAGATGTGGGCGGGGCCTTCACCTGGACACGGCGATTCTTCACCGATCACCTGCTGACGGCGGGCACCGACTTCCGTTTGATCGACGGAGAAACACGTGACACCTTCGTTGATCCCTCAGGCGCCATATCCGAGGTCAGGGTCAGCAAAGGCGAGCAGAACTTCTTCGGGTTCTTCATCCAGGATGTCTATACGCCGATCCCGCGACTCCAGATCGCCTTGGGGGTCAGGATCGACCATTTTGAGATCTTCAACGGCAGCGTGGCCAGCACTGCAACCGTGCCCGCAGTAACCCCCATCCCGGACCAGGATCGGACGGTGACAAGCCCGAAGCTGGCCTTCCGGTATCAGCTCCTTGACGGACTTGCGCTGCGCGGTGCGGGCTACCAGGCCTTTAGGGCACCGACGCTCTCCGAGCTCACCCGAGAGTCATCGGTGGAAGGCCTAAAGCTTCTGCCGAACCGCAGGCTTGGGCCGGAATTTCTCGAAGGAGGCGAGCTTGGATTCGACTTCTGGGGATTGCCCGGCCTCAACGCCCGGATCACGGCTTACTGGAACAACCTGAGGAGTGCCATTGTTCCTGTCGGAGACGAAGATGAGCGAACGCCGCAAAACATTGGCTCAGCCCGAATCAGGGGCATTGAGGCCGACCTGGAGTACCGCCTCACTCGGCAGTGGACCTTGACCGGAAGCTACCTGTACTCTGAGGCACTCATAATGGACAGCCCCCAGGACCGAGACCTCGAGGGCAAGCGGCTGACCCAGGTCCCGTGGCACTCAGCCACGGTGGGCGTGCGATATACTAACCCAGCCCTCGTCAATGTCCTCGTCCAGTGGCGGTACGAAGGAAAGAAATTCGAGGATGCCGATAACATGGATAAGCTTGCAGGCTATTATGTCGTAGACCTCACCCTTTCCAAGCCGATCCCCCCGCTTGCGTTCCTGCCGACTTTCAAAGGAGGCCAAATCTTTCTTGCCATCCAGAATCTCTTCGACCGGCAATACGACACCGACAAGGGAGGAGGCATCCTCAAAATCGGGACGCCATTCTCAATCCAAGGTGGTGCAAGGCTGGAATTCTGATCAAACCAATCAAGCTGGAGAAGCGAAATGCTGAGCAGTTCCTGGGATTGGCGTTCTTGGCTCAGGTGATTCAAGGGGTGGCTCACTGAGTCACCTTGACCAGGAATCACGATGGGGTACAATAATCGGCGCCTTCCGAGGGAGGGTCAGGTTGCCAACGCTTCGCCGCCCTCACTGCGGTCTTCATTGTGAGGGAAGAGCGAGTTTTCGATTGAACACAAGGGATGTTCCCATCGATCGCCCTGGAAGCGTCATCGCTCTTGGCGATCCAGGTCTGCTCGGCTCGACTGGTGACCCGGTGCAGTTTGGCCGCTTCCTCCTGGTCTCAGTCGGGTTTCACCTCCTGGTAGTGTTCGCCGTGGGGACGATCGGACTTCATCCCGCACCCCTTCCCGAACATCCCTTGGTCGTGAGACTTGTCGAGGCTGAGGCCCCCAAGCCATCGCCCTCCGTCCCCCAACGGGGGCGCGCCCGTCCCGCGAAGCGGACAACCGTTCC
>JACQEV010000191.1 GCA_016200385.1 Candidatus Methylomirabilota bacterium | reverse complement strand
CCTCCAGGCCCCAGTCTCCTGGGATCCGGTTTATCCGGGCCAGGTCGGCGACCATGGCGAACTCTCCTGCCAGCGGGTAGCGGAAGGAGTCGATAAAAGTCAGGAAGGGCTGGTGTCCCAGCATCCGCTCGAGAGCCCGGATAAGCGGCGTCACCAGGAGCCGGGCGCCTCGGCCGTGGAGGCGATCGGTTACGCGGCTGTAGTAGCCCTTGCAGAAACCGAAGCCGAGCTGGGGGTTGGCCACGGGGTAGACCAAGCGGGCCAGAAGGTCCCGCCTGTAGGAGAGGATATCGCAATCGTGAAGCGCGATGACGTCGCACTCGGCCCGCCCCAGCACATACCCATAGGCAAGCCAAGCGGAGCGGCCTTTGCCGTCCGGGCCGATGGTGAGCCCCTTCTCCTCCATTTCGCGGGGGAGCCCCTGGACCCGGGACCCATCGATCCAGATCAAGGTGGTCCTCTGAGGGAGCGCGGCGAAAAACTGCCTGGCCTTGGCAAACTGATCCTCATTCGCCCGGGCCAAGGCCACGACGATCTCCCGAATGTAATGGACGTCCATGAGCTCCTCGGCGATTCGCGGCATGGCCGGAGTCTCGAGCTCCGAGAAGAGGCATGGGAGCACAAGGGCCACGGGTCGAATCGCCGCCGTTCGTTCCAGCTCGACCTCGAGGGTTTCCAGGTTGGGCGGACCGAGCTTGTGCAGAGTCGTGATCACGCCCGACTGGTGAAAGTCACTCATCGCCTTTTCTCCTCCCTCCTAACCCGGCAGCCAGGGCCGGGAAGAACTGCTGGACGTTTGTTACATCGCGGAGCGATATGCCACCGCCCCCATGTCCACCGAAAGCCGGCGCGCTGTCCGCCTCGCCTGCAGCTCGGCCTGTGACTGGCAGGGTGTGCACCGCTCGGCAAACGGCAGCGCCCGAAGTCGCGCCAGCCCGATGAACTCCGCGCAATCGTCGCAGATCCCATAATCCCTGCGGCTTAGCCGCTCGAGTGCCGTCTCGATTTGGGCGAGCTCCCGACTACGGCTGTCCATCACCGTGACCTGGATCTCGTCACGGAGGGTTTCGATCGCTTTGGCCGCGGCGGCCGCTGATCGGCGACCCCCATCTGGATAGCGGCCGGTCAGGACACTCCGCAGGGACTGCTTCAGCTTGGTATACCTCTCTTTCAGAAACCGCTCGATCTCTTTCGCGCTCCGGCGATCAAGCCTGTCCTTGGGCTTCATACCACTCGACCTCCTTTCGTGATGCTTCAGACTCAGCCAGACAGATTACCCGAGAACGTGTTGAAGCGCCGAAGGCCAGGAGTGATCCTCCTGAGCCTCCGGCGCTGCAGGTGAATGGAGCCGCTATGACTCCTCCTTCGGATGCACCACGAGGGAGGTCACGACGTTCTGCTCGCCTTTCTGCTCGAAGGTGGCCGTGACGGTCACTCCCTCCTTAAGGGCATCGCGCTGGACCTTCACATGGGGGGGTATCATGAGCTTGGTCCCGTCAAGAAGCGTTACCATCCTTCCGTAAGGGTCCACACTCATGATCTTGCCCTCGATCGTCTGAGCGGCCCACGTAACTGATGCCGCCGCCAGCAAGGCGGCCAGGAGTAGGAAGGTTCCGCTCATATCTGTCACCTCCTTAGGCCTCGTCATCATTCGCCCCGCAGCCGAGCGATTCTGGCTCGGCGCGTCAAGGGGACCACCGAAGCCATGCCATCGTCTCGGAGCAAGCCGAGTGCCGATGGCGTTGGGAAGGCTGTCAATTAGGTTGAAACCATTGGAAAAATCAAATACTTGGAGCCTGGATACTGGAGGCAGGGTATGAGAGGCCGGCCTGATGAAGTAACTGAATTAATGTAAAATTTACCTTATCAGATGTGCCAGGGTCGATATGAACGAGCGAATATCTCGCAACTTAAACGGGTGGGACTGCAGGAGGATTTTTTACTTCCTTGGCGTGGGGAGATCGTTGTCAGACACGCGTGCCTTGTCTGCAGGTCGGCACCTGCTCAGGAGACATCTTGATCTCGAGCCACCGGCTCAGGCGGGACATGCTGTAGGTGCAGATCCAGTAGACCACGGCGATGAAGAGGTACATCTCGAAGGGGCGGATCTCACGCTGGCTGACCGTCTGGGCCGCCTTGGTCAGATCCATCATCCCGATGATCGAGGCCAGGGAGGTGTCCTTGAAGAGGACAATGAACTGCGTAACCAGCGAGGGGATCATGTTCCGGATGGCCTGGGGAAGGATGACATGGACCAGCATCTGCACCCCGAGCATATCTTGATAGCCTTCTTTCATCACACTGTCAAGAAACAGTCGCGGAGGCAGGAATCGAACAACTATCCGGGCCGGAGAGGAGACTTCTTAAGTGGCGCTGTCTCGCGCTGTGTAATACGGGATTGCTAGCCTGGAATGATCAGACTGCGGATAAAACAATCCCCTGGCCTCGGCCAGAAGCCAGGGGACGGAGACTGCTATTTACCCAGCGCCCGCACCGCGGGGCCCTAGACCTTTCAGGTCGATCCTCGCTTACGCGTGACCAGGTATGCCACGACCCCAACCAGGAAGATTCCACCGAGCCACGATAGCAGGTTTTCCATGACGATCTCCTAGGGCCGCTCTAACTCTTTCCCCATACAGTTAGTGGGCACTGTGCCGGACCAAGAAACGAACATAGCAAGGCGCGGCCCTCAGGGCCGACCGAGGCGTACAGTATCAGGTACGTCGCAGGGAGCGCCCTGGGGGCTAGCAACGCCGCTAGGCGATGTTGATTGGACCGGCACTAGGCTGCAGCCTTTTTCGTGTAGTTGAGCATGCCACCAGCCAGGAGGATATCCACCTCACGACGGGTGAGGTCGTGCCGGACCCTGAACTCCGTCCCCTTGGCCAGATTCTTGACGACGAGCGGCTGGCCGCCTCTGATCTGCTCCGCAACCCGCTCGATACGGAGCTGGTCCCCCTGGCCGATGGCATCGTAGTCCTTCTCCTCCACGAAGATCAGGGGGAGGATCCCGAAGTTGATCAGGTTGGCGCGGTGGATGCGTGCGAACGACCTGACGATGGCCCCCTTGAGGCCGAGATACATCGGCGCGAGCGCCGCGTGTTCCCGGCTGGAGCCCTGGCCATAGTTGCTCCCGCCGATCACGAAACCGCCGCCCTTCTCCTTCGCCCGCTTGGGAAAGTCGGGATCGACCCTGCTGAACGCGTACTCCGAGATGGCCGGGATGTTGCTGCGCAGAGGCAGGATCTTGGAGCCGGCCGGTAGAATATGGTCGGTGGTGATGTTGTCGCCCATCTTCAGGAGGACCTCCCCTTCGATGGTGATTGACAGCTCTCCCCGAATCGGGACCGGTTTGATGTTGGGGCCACGGGTGATCTCGACGCGTTCAGGGTGCGGCGATGGCGGAATGATCAGGTTATCGTCCAGGATGAACCTCTCCGGGAACCCGACCGTCACCGGATCGCCCAGTCGCTTCGGATGCACGATCTCGCCAGCCAGGGCGGAGGCAGCGCAGACCTCCGGGCTCGCGAGGTAGACCTTGTCGTTGGCCGCTCCGCTCCGCCCCTCGAAGTTCCGATTGAAGCTTCGGAGCGATGCTGTCCCACTGGCCGGGACCTGTCCCATGCCGATGCAGGGACCGCAGGCCGATTCCAGGATCCGTCCACCCGCGGCGATCAGATCGGCCAGAGCGCCATTGGCCGCAATCATGGTGTACACTTGCTTGGAGCCCGGCGTCACCGTGAAGCTGAGGTCAGGGTGGACCGTCTTCCCCTTCAGCATCGTGGCGACCGTCATCAGATCACGGAACGAGGAGTTGGTGCAGCTTCCGACGCAGACCTGGGAGAGTTTCGTCCCCTCGACCTCGGAGACGGGGCACACATTGTCAGGGCTCGAAGGACGAGCGATCATCGGCTCGAGCCTGTCCAGGTCGATCTCGAGCACCTCGTCGTAGGTGGCGTCGTGGTCCGGGCCCAAAGCGACCCAACTGCTCTCCCGCCCCTGGGCCTTCAGATAGATGCGGGTCTGTTCGTCACTTGGAAAGACGGACGTGGTCGCGCCCAGCTCGGCCCCCATGTTGGTGATCGTGGCACGCTCCGGCACGGTGAGCTGTTTCACCCCCTCCCCGCCGTACTCCAGGATCTTCCCCACGCCGCCCTTGACCGTCAGGCGCCGCAACGCCTCCAGAATGATGTCCTTGGCCGCGACCCACGGGCGCAATCTCCCGTTTAGTCTCACCAGCAAGACCTTCGGCATGGGGAGATAGAAAGGACCGCCGCCCATGGCGACGGCGACATCCAGGCCACCCGCGCCGATGGCGATCATGCCGACACCGCCGCAGGTCGGGGTGTGGCTGTCGGAGCCCAGCATGGTCTGGCCCGGCACACTGAACCGTTCCAGATGGACCTGATGACAAATCCCATTCCCCGGACGCGAGAAATAGATGCCGTATTTGGCGGCGACACTCTGCAGGAACCGGTGGTCATCGGCATTCTCGAAACCGGTCTGGAGCATATTGTGGTCAACGTAGCTGACGGACAGCTTGGTCTTCACCCGGGGGACGCCCATCGCCTCGAATTGGAGATACGCCATTGTCCCGGTCGCGTCCTGGGTGAGCGTCTGGTCGATCCGGATCGCAACCTCTTTCCCGGGAATCAGCTCCCCGGCAACCTTGTGTGCCTCGAAAATCTTTTGAACTAGATTCTTGCCCATAGTTCATCCCTTCATGTGATCCCTAGCATCGTGGTGAAGTGCGACGAGTGAAATTGGAGGGTAAAGGCGGCGATTACCCACAGATTCTTTTCACGATTATCGTAGTGGAAAGGTGCTACATCGTCAATGAAAAAGGCCCGGCAACGCTTGACGACAACGCCACCGGCCGCTAATTCGTCCTCGCAATCCAGGGTTACGGGATGGCATCAGAAGGTGGCTCCTGCCACCATCGGAAGGCATAAACTATTCAGCCTGCTGGCTGGCCGCTCTGCTGCTCCCACTCCTCCTGGCACTGCGCACACGCTCTCGCGAACGGCAGCGCCTTCAGGCGGGCAAGGGGAATCTCCTCGCCGCAGCCGAGACAGCGGCCGTAGGTCCCCGCCTTATGTCGCCGAATCGCCGCGTCGATCTGCGCCAAGAGCCGTTCCTGCTGCTGGACCATTGCCAGGTTGAGGCTTCCCTCGGGGGCCGCGCCCCACCCGTGAGAGCCGGGCGCGTCCCGCATCTGGGACTCCTCCTGCCGTTCGGCCAGCGCTCGACGTATCTGAGCAACGAGCTTCTCACGGCGTTCAGCGAGAAGAGCCAGGAGCTCGGACCGTCTGGTGTTTGATGGTGAATCAGCCAAGTCCTGTTCTGTCATAGAGTATGCTTCCTGTTGTATCGTCCGTCACACAAAGCGAGATTCTTCACTCCGCCTAACTGGCCCCTTCGCTTTCGCTGGCGGCGTGGGAGATGCTTCGCCGGCCCCTCAGTAGCCCTCGGGGCACGGCTCAGCATGACAGAGGATCGCCGATGTGTCATTCTGAGCGAAAGCGAAGGGTCGGCAAAACCGAGGGTGAACCGATGCACTTTACTCCTCGTACCACCCAAGACTCAAGTCTTTCCATTCCGAGTTCACTGATTCGATCAGAGCAATTTTCTTCGCCCGCAACCACCCCTTGATCTGCTTCTCGCGGGCAATAGCCACCTCAACATCTTGCGTCACTTCAAAATACACCAGGCACGTAATGCGATATCTGGCGCTGAAGCCGGGCACGAGTTTCCGTTTGTGCTCGTAGACACGCCGTTCAAGATCACTTGTCACGCCCGTATACAGGGTCCGCAATTTATTGGTCAGAATATAAACGTAGTATTGCTTCATCTCGCATCCCGCTGTGCGATTTCTTGTTCTTGTCATGCTGAGCGACCAGCTAATGGGGGAGCGAAGCATCTCTGGTTCCTACAGTCGGGCAAAGCGGGATTCTTCGCTCCGCTCAGAATGACAGACGGCGTTGGGGTAACGCTTCGTCCTGACAACCCTTCTGCAGCCGGCGCGCGAGGCCAGTGTATCGGTGCTGGATCTTGTGGTTTTTCACGGCGATGGCGATCGCTTTCTTGGTTCCCACCAGGACAACCAGCGCCTTGCCCCGCGTGATGGCGGTATAGAGGAGGTTCCGCTGAAGCATCACATAGTGCGCGGTGTGGACCGGGATGATCACGGCCGGATACTCGCTTCCCTGACTCTTGTGAACAGTGACGGCGTAGGCGAGAACCAGCTCATCGAGATCATTGAAGTCGTAGGTGACCTGGCGCTCGTCAAACCGGACGGTGACTTCGCGATCCTCAGGATCGAGCCTGGTGATCCGCCCGATGTCGCCGTTGAACACGTCCTTCTCGTAGTTGTTCCTGATCTGCATCACGCGATCACCAACCCGGTAGAGGCGACCGCCGCGGAGCAGCTCCGCTCCAGATGGGTTCAGCAGCGCTTGCAGCGCCTGATTGAGCTGCAAGGCGCCGATCGGCCCTTTCTGCATCGGGCTCAAGATCTGCAACTCCTCCATCGGGTCCACACGATGCCGCTTTGGCAGGCCGCTCCTCGCCAGCTCCAGGATCGCCGACTGGACCTCCTGGGCCTCT
>JACQEV010000170.1 GCA_016200385.1 Candidatus Methylomirabilota bacterium | reverse complement strand
TACGCGTCAAGATCTGCGGGATCACGTCGCGCGAAGACGCCTGGGCGGCGGTGGAGGCCGGGGCCGATGCGCTCGGATTCATCTTCGTGAAGAAGACCCCAAGGCATATCGACCCGGAGGCGGCCGCTGCCATCGCGGCAGAATTGCCCCCATTTGTCGCTACCGTGGGGGTGTTCATCGACCGGGCAGTCGAGGAGATTGAAAGGATCGCCGCCTCGTGTGGTATGTCCCTCGCGCAACTTCACGGAAGCGAGTCCCCAGAGCAGTGCGCGCGGCTTCGGCTCCCCTTTATCAAGGGGATTCGAATACAAGGTGAGGAGGACCTGGCAGCGCTCCACAAATACAAAAAGGCCAGAGCTTTCCTGCTGGACACGTATGCCGGTGACCGGCCGGGTGGGACGGGGAGGACGTTCCCCTGGGAGATCGCGGCCAAGGCTGCTCGGGAGGCCAGGATCATCCTCTCCGGCGGGCTGACAGCCGACAATGTCGCCGAAGCGATCGTGCAGGTCAGGCCCTACGCTGTCGATGTCTGCAGCGGGGTCGAGGCCTCCCCGGGTCGGAAAGATCATCGAAAGGTGAGGGAGTTCATTGACCGGGCGAAAAAAGCCGCAGCGCGCTGAGTCCACACGCATAGACGCAGTTCCCGATGCCAGCGGGCATTTCGGGAAGTATGGTGGGAAGTTTGTCCCCGAGACCCTGATGGCGGCGCTCCAGGAACTGGAGCAGGTCTATCGAAAGGCCAAAGCGGACCCGACCTTTGAGTCGGAATTGCAGGGCTATCTCCGCCACTACGTGGGGCGCCCGACGCCCCTCTATTTCGCTCGCCGACTGACCGAGTACTTGGGGGGTGCCCGGATCTATCTCAAGCGGGAGGATCTCTGCCATACCGGCGCCCACAAGATCAATAATACGCTGGGTCAGATCATGCTCGCCCGCCGCATGGGAAAGCCGAGGGTCATCGCCGAGACCGGTGCGGGGCAGCATGGGGTAGCCACTGCCACGGTCGCCGCCATGTTCGGCCTGGTCTGCGATGTCTTCATGGGCACCGAGGACATGCGACGGCAAGCACTGAACGTCGTCCGTATGCGCCTCGTTGGCGCAAAGGTCATCCCGGTCGAGTCGGGGAGCCGGACCCTGAAGGATGCGATTAATGAGGCGATGCGCGATTGGGTCACAAACGTTGAGACAACCCACTATGTCCTGGGGTCGGTCCTCGGCGCGCATCCCTACCCGATGATGGTTCGGGATTTTCAGTCGGTGATCGGCCGCGAAACCAGGGCGCAGATCCTGGAGCTGGAGGGAAGACTCCCGGATTATCTTGTGGCCTGCGTCGGGGGCGGCAGTAACTCGATCGGCCTGTTCCATGACTTTCTCGACGAGCCGTCTGTCCGGATGATCGGGGTGGAGGCGGCCGGCAAGGGGATCGATTCCGGCCAGCACGCCGCCCGTTTCGCTACGGGGGAGTTGGGCGTCCTGCACGGGACAATGAGCTTCGTGCTGCAGGATGGCGACGGCCAGATCCAGACCACCCACTCCGTTTCCGCGGGGCTGGATTACCCGAGTGTCGGTCCCGAGCACAGTTATTATAGAGACCTTGGCCGGATCGACTATGTCTCCGCCACCGATGCCGAGGCGCTGGAGGGCTTTCAGCTCCTGAGCGAGCTGGAAGGGCTCATCCCCGCATTGGAGAGCGCCCACGCAGTCGCGCATGTCAAGAGGCTTGCGCCAACGCTGGGGAAGGATCAGATAGTGGTGATCAACCTTTCCGGCCGAGGGGACAAGGACGTGGAGGTTGTGGCAGAGATGCTGGGCCGTTCGGAACGACCGCGCCGGGTCGAGGCGGGATGAATCGGATCGACGAGCGATTCCGTCGTCTCAGGAAGGCGGGGGAGCGGGCTCTCATGCCGTACCTGACCGCAGGAGATCCCGATCTCCCCACTACCCGCTCGCTGATCCTGGAATTCGAGAGGCGGGGGGCCGACCTGGTGGAGATCGGTGTCCCATTTTCCGATCCGCTCGCCGACGGCGTCACGATCCAGCGGGCATCGCAACGCGCACTCCGGGGCGGCACGACCCTTACGCGGATCCTCGATATGGTGGGCTCCCTTCGTCCGCATTGTCGGCTACCGCTGGTTGTCATGAGTTACGTCAACCCGATCTTCCGGTTCGGCTTTGCGCGCTTTGCGAAAGAGGCTACGGCGGCGGGCGTGGACGGCGTCATCGTCCCGGACCTGCCGCCTGAAGAGGCGGCTGAGCTGATTGACGCGACCACGGCACAGGGCCTTCACACAGTGTTTCTGATCGCCCCGACCAGTTCGCGGGAACGGGTGCAAAAGATCGCCGCCGCCTCGAAAGGATTTATCTACTATGTCTCCTTGCGGGGCGTGACAGGGGCCCGCTCTCGAATCAGCGACGATCTTGAGGCGGCCGTTCGGATGATACGGGCTGAAACCGACAAGCCGCTTGCAGTGGGGTTTGGTATCTCTACCGCCGAACAGGTGCGGGTGGTGGCGAAAGTGGCTGATGGGGTGATTGTCGGGAGCGCCATCGTCTCGTTGCTTGAGCGGGCGGCCGGACAGGCGGACCTGTTGGAACGCGCGGGGGACTTCGTTGCCTCGTTGAAGGGGGCGACGCGCAACGGCTCATAGAGAGGATCGCCGTCGAGCCCTTTCACAACAACGCTGCTATAGGGCCCACGCGTCAGTGCGGGGCGATTCATTAGGGCCGGCGGCCACAGCGAGACCATGGGGCACACCATGCGGCTACATGCCTTAGGCTGTTACGGTGGGGAGGCGCCCGGATGTCAT
>JACQEV010000167.1 GCA_016200385.1 Candidatus Methylomirabilota bacterium | reverse complement strand
CGAGGTCCCCCAATAAGTGGCCTTGATCATGACCTGCACCTGCTGCTCGTCCACCCACTCAAGCCCGAGGCTCGATTCAGCCATTGCGCCGAGCGCGGTCACGACGCTCAGGAGCCCGAGCACCCTCGCCAGGCGTCTCACGGCTGCCTCGGTGCCGAAGACCCGATAGGCGATGAAGTACAAGACAGCGTACATGTAGCTTGCCCTGATTCCGGCGAGGCCGGCCACGAAACTCTTGAGGTAGGGATTCAGCATCTCGAGGCCGACGATCCCCAGGTATCCCGCGAGGAGCAGGGAGAGGGGGGGCCTGCGATCGGAGGCGGCGTCGCGAGGCGCTGTGACCCAGCGAGCGAGCAGGACCAGGAAAAACACGTCCTTGATCGGATAGATGTACCAAGCGTATCCCGTCAGGCGTTTCAGGAGACCCTCGATTGCTCCATAAATGAGGAACGCAAGGAGGGCACGCTCGAGGCCTCCTGCCGATGACGATGTCGTTCTCAACATCACTTGCGGCAGAGGGCTAATAGGATGCCTGCCTGCCGGACGAGGTCCCGTCGCACCTGGAAGCTTCCAAGACCGGGGGGTGTAGGAACCTGGCCCACCAGCGTCTGTCGAGTGATCCAAGCCTTCGCTCCTTGTAAAAGTGGGTGATGGCGCAGATTGAAGAAATCCAAATAGCGGAGGGTCCGCCTGACCGAACCCTCACGGGGCACTTGACCGAATAGGCGGACGTCCGAAAAGTGGCGGCGGAGCGCCCGACCCAACTCGCGCGGCGCGTACCGGTTAACATGGTGGTCGTACGCAATCCCTACGCTCCGCAGGTGGGGAACCTCCACGAGCCGGTTGGGCGTGCTGGCCAGAAACAGACCACCCCGCTGTAACACACGAGCTATCCCCGCCAAGGCAGTGCCGACCTCCGCTGAAGGGATATGCTCGAGGACTTCAAAGCAGGTCACGAGGCCGAACCGGCTGGTGTCCAAGGCCAGACGGGAGCCGTCCATGACTGCGAACCGCACGTTGCGGAGCCCCCCGTACATATTCACGCACTCCGCTACCGCTTCTCGATCGTAATCCACGCCAAAGACCGCGCGGGCCACGCCTGCCAGAAGCGCTACCCCGTATCCGCTTCCACACCCCAAATCTAGAACATTCCGCCCGAAGGCGTAGGGCAGCGCCCAGACATAGCGGAAGAGGTGCCAGGCGAACAGGCCGTTCGCGAAGTCGGGGTACAGCCGCTCCTCACGAGCCATCAGCCAGAACTCGTTCGAAGCTCTCCTCGAATCGGAAGATCATCCGCCGGGCCGAGAACAGCTCTTCCGCTCTCCGGCGTCCAGCCTGTCCCATCGCGGTCCGGCGGCCGGGGTCGGCCAGCAGATCCATAACTCGCTCGGCGAGTGCCTCGGGGTCTCCAGGCGGCACGAGGTATCCCGTCTCCTCTTCGACGACGATCTCGTCAGGACCCCCACCCTGGCTGGCCACGACCGGCAACTCCATTGCCATCGCCTCAACGAGCACGAGCCCGAAGGCCTCCGGCAGTATGGAGCTATGGGCCAAAACATCTGCATCTCGCAGCAGCCGTGGGACATCGTTCCTGAACCCTACGAAATGCACCGCCTTCTGGAGCCCCAAATCGCCGGCCCTCCTGGAGACCGCCTTTCGATGATCCGGCTCCAAGCCTGCCACCGTGTCGCCGACCAGGATGAAGTGGGCATTGATCCCGCGGCGCTGGATCAGGCCGGCAGCCTCGAGCAGAACCTCCTGGCCTTTCCAGCGTTGGAAACGCGCCACAGACATGACAACGGGAGCGTTCGGAGGTATGCCAAGCTCTTCCCTCGTAGCCCCGTAGGGGTAACGGCTCTTCTCGAAACGGCCAAGGTCCACTCCAGGGAATATGACTTCCGCGCAGTCGCGACTCCGGCCGGCGCTCTGTCGCGCTGCCGAATGTGAATTGACATACGCGTGGATCGAGGGGATCCATCGTATCAGCCGATCGACCAGGTCAGGGTGCGTGATGATCCCATGTTGAAACCAGACCGCCTTCGCCGCAGTTCCCAGGGCGGCGAGCCCTCCGTAGAGATGGCCCATCGCCATGTTGCCGAAGACCAGCTTAACTTGCCGCTCTCGGATGAGCCGCCGAATTGCCCGAATCGCCCTTAATGTGTCGGGGAGGTAGCGCGCACGCCTTGTCGGAATAACCACCGTCTCAACGCCCACACTGGCAACTTCCTCCGCAAAGGGACCGTCTTTGAGGAAGACGACCATCGGCCGAAATCGTGTGCGGTCCAATCCACGGACCAGCGTGAGCAGGACCGTCTCCGCCCCGCCCCGCTCTGCCACCGGCGAAACGAAGAGGATCTGAGCAGGCCGCGATCCGGGAACCATTGCAGGATGGTCAGCGATCACCGGGCCGCACCTCAGAGCGATTATGGAACATCACCGCTCCCCTTGTTAGTATCCGTCCCCTAGCTTCCAAGTGCATGGGTTAAGGCAAGGAGATTCTGGGCAATGATCTTCCAACTGAAATGTTGATCAAAGAAAGCGCGAGTCCGCCGGCCCAAGTCCTCACGCCGTCCGGCATCAGCCGCCAGATCGGCGGCCGCCTGGGCAAATTGCTCACTGTCGGCCGCCGGAATCAAGACCATGGGCGACCCCTCAAACAGGGGATCCGTGAGTTGCCCCCGCGTCGTGACCAGGGGCAGGCCGTGCGCCATGGCCGCAATCGCCGAGGTCCGACGACAAGAGATGCCATCCTCAAACGGCGCGAGCACAAAATCGAGGGCCAGGAGGTGCCTGGAAACGTCCTCTGGAGGTAGATATCCTGTGTAGCAGACCTTGTCGCCACCCGGGATATCCCGAAACCGTCCTTGGACTTCGTCGGCGTTCGCCCCAATGACTACCAGGCTAACTTGCGGTATGTGCTCCCGGAGCTGTCTCCATGCCGCCCCGACAAAGTCGAACCGCTTCCCGGAGCCGAGGGGACTGAAAGTTCCGACTGCGAGATCACCGCCACCTAGCCCGAGAGCCTCGCGAGCTTGCGGTCGTCGAGTGAATGGCACCGACGGGACAGGAATGTTTGAGCCGACGGGAAGCCAGGCAATGTCGCCAGCCCTGGTGGGATAGGCGCGTCGGAGCGCCTCTGTCCATGTCCATGTCGTAACCGTGACGCTACTGCTTGCTGAAATCAGGACGGCAAGTTGAACTCGTTGGAACAAGGCTAGAGGGAAACGGCGCAGACCTCTCCAGGCAACATAGGGCTCATGGACTGTCGTCACCACGCGGACGCCCAACCTTCGGAGCCAAAGGAGCGCCAGTGGCAGCCAGGGGTTAAAACCCAAAGGTCCATAAAGGAAAGGGACATACTGAATATTGACGGCGCCAGGGCGCATTGCCTCGATCGCATGCGCTAGGCGGCTCAT
>JACQEV010000034.1 GCA_016200385.1 Candidatus Methylomirabilota bacterium | reverse complement strand
CCGGCCGGATGCTTTGACGATAATCCCTCGGTCTTCCAGTTCCCGGTGAATGTTGCGACCCTTGGCCGCCCTGATGGCTGCGTGGCGGCTCATGACCCTGCCAGCGCCGTGGCAGGTGCTCCCGAAGGTCTGCTCCATGGCGCCCGTTCCCACCAGGACAAACGAGGCGCGGCCCATGTCGCCAGGGATGAGCACCGGCTGGCCGATGGCCTGGTAGTGCGCAGGCAGCTCCGGGTGGCCTGGCGGAAAGGCTCGCGTCGCGCCCTTCCGATGGACCGCCAGCTTCATCCGCTTGCCGTCCACGTCGTGCTCCTCGACCTTGACGATGTTATGAGCGACGTCGTACACCGTCGAAAGCCCCAGCGTCTTGGGCGAGATGCCGAGCGTCTTCAGGAGCACCTCATTCGTCCAGTGGGCCAGGCATTGGCGGTTCGCCCATGCAAAGTTGGCAGCAGCCCGCATGGCACCCAAATACTGCTTTGCCTCGGGCGAGTTCCATGGCGTACACGCCAGTTGCCGATCCGGCAGGACGATCCCATACTTCACGACTGCCCGCTCCATCTCGACCAGGGAATCTGTGCAGACCTGATGGCCCAGGCCCCGAGAGCCGGTATGGATCAGTACCGTCACCTGGCCTTCAAACAGGCCCAGAACTTCGGCGGCCTGGGGATCGTAGATCTCGGCGACCGACTGCACCTCCAGGAAGTGGTTGCCGGAGCCAAGCGTTCCGAGCTGGCTGCTCCCCCGCTCGAGCGCTTTGTGGCTCACGACATCCGGGTCGGCGCCGGCAAGGCATCCTCCCGACTCTGAGAGCGCGAGATCTTTCGGCTCCCCGTATCCCTGCTCCACCGCCCAGGCCGATCCCTTCCGTAGCGGTCCCTCCATCTCTTTCCTGCTCAATCGGATCCGGCCTCGCGATCCGACGCCCGTTGGGACCTCCTGGAAGAGGGCGAGGACCAGGTCTTTGAGCTTCGGCTGGACCTCCTCTTTGGTCAGCTCGGTTCGGAGCAATCGCACCCCACAGTTGATGTCGTAGCCGACTGCGCCAGGGGAGACAACGCCATCCGAGATATCGGTCGCTACCACCCCGCCTACCGGAAGACCGTACCCCTGGTGGATATCTGGCATGGCAAAGGAGGCCTTGACGATCCCCGGCAGGGTGGCGCCGTTCGCCACCTGCTCCAAGGAGGCATCCTTCATGATCAATTCCATCAGGGTCTCGTCGGCATAGATAATGCCCGGGACCCGCATGCCAGGTTTATAGTCTTGCGGGAGTAGCCATCGATAGTCATCGAGTTTTTGTACAACCCTGCTCATCGTCACGTCCTACTCCGCTGCGGCGCCCCTACGCCTGACCCTCTATATTGCTGTTCTGGAGGAGCTCGCCGTACGCCAATACAGGGATGGAAGCCACCCACTGTCTCGCTGCTTCATCCTCTTTGAATTTCTGAACCGCATAATGTTCGGCATCCTCTCTAGAGCGGAACAACCTCCAGAGGCAATACTGTTTCGCGCCTGGTTTGCTCAAATAGAACAGCGCATCCTTGGGATTCGTCGGCTCTTCAGGTGGCATCCGCTGCCCATCGCCAATGAAAAAGAGGACCGCGCCGATCCCGTGCCCCGCCAGAACGCGCGCCTTGACCGAATGTTCGTGAGGAAGGCTGGCGGGGTCGCTTTCAAGATGCGGTGCATAGAAGACCTTGATCCGATCGGCCGGAATCTGATTCAGAAGCGTGAAACGGATCTTCACCTCCTCTAGCGCCGCTTTTGCCTCGTCGGCCACCCAGAAGATGCCCTCTTCAAAGACGTCGGTCCAGATCTCGACATAGCGACCTTTCAGCAGTTGGCGAAGTTGCTGCCAAAGGTCACCGAGGCTTACCCCCTGACCTAGAGAAATCCGGGAGATCATTCCCATGCGGTCCCTCATTAGGAATATGTGAGCCTGAAGGTGGCTCGTCAATGAGAAAAGAGAATGGGACTGACGGGTGGGGGTTACTCTAGTAGCTGATATCGGGTGTTCCGGCGCTTCGCGACGAAGCCTGCATCATCGATATGTCGCCTGATCTCATCCAGAGTCATCAGATGCCGCGTGGTCTCGGTCGTCACCACGTTTTCCTCAAGGATAGTGCTGCCGAAGTCGTTGACCCCGTACTGCAAGGAGAGCTGCCCGATCTTCGGGCCCATCGTCAACCAGGAAGCCTGGATGTTCTTCACGTTGTCCAGCATGATCCGGGACACGGCGACGGTCCGGAGATAATCGTACCCGGTGCCTCCGCCCCCCCGAAGTTCGTCGCCATTCGGCTGATAGCTCCAAGGGATGAACGCGGTGAAGCCGCCGGTGCGGTCCTGGAGGTCTCGAACCTTCATGAGGTGCTCTACCCGCTGGGCCAGCGTCTCTCCCATCCCGTACATCATCGTTGCGGTACTCGGGATCCCGAGCTCGTGGGCGGCTTGCATCAAGTTGAGCCACTCCTCGGGAGTATCCTTCAACGGCGACACCCGGTCCCGCACCTCATCCACCAACAGTTCAGCGCCGGCGCCCGGGATCGAGTCGAGGCCGGCAGCCTTTAACTTTCTCAACGTATCCTTGAGGGAAAGCCTGGAAATCTTTGAAATATAATTGATTTCAGCGGAAGAGAGCGCATGCAAGTGAATCGGAAAGCGCGCCTTGATGGAGGAGAACAGGTCTTCGTAGTAGTCGATCTTCAAGGCCGGGTTCAATCCGCCCTGCATCAGGACCTCGGTCCCTCCCAGATCGATCAACTCCTGGATCTTCTGGCAGATCTGCTCCTTGGACAAGACATATCCTTCCTCCGAACCCGGTAGCCGATAGAAGGCGCAGAAAGAACATCGGACCCAGCAGACATTGGTATAGTTGATGTTCCGGCCGATGACGTACGTCACGACCGGCTCCGGATGCAGGCGCCAGCGAACGCAGTCGGCCATGGCGGATAGCTCCAGCAGGGTTGCCTGTTCGAAGAGTTCCACTCCTTCGTCAAAGCTGAGTCGCTCGTAGGCCTCCACCTTCTCGGCAATCGCTTCGATCCTGCCGTTCGACCGATTCACGGTTTTGGTTCCTCGCCAATGGCTGAAATCGGATGATACAGTG
>JACQEV010000159.1 GCA_016200385.1 Candidatus Methylomirabilota bacterium | reverse complement strand
GCAAGTCGCTCCTTCACGAGTTCCACATTGTCACGCACGAATTTCAGGTCCAGCACGACTCCACCCCTCGTTCATAGTTCATGGTTCATAGTTCATCGCCATGAGAGGGCTCGGACGAACTCTGAACTGTGAACTGTGAACTAATAGGGCCCAGACTATACCACGCCCCTCGACATCCCTCAAGCCTCGTCGAGCGGCGCTCCCGCCCCAGGTTCGGACGGCGAGTCCGGCCCCTCGGTCTCTTCCTCTCCCTCCTCGTCGCTGACGAGCCGGGTCACTGCGGCCACGCGATCGGTTGGCTCAAGCCCCTGGAGCCGCACCCCCTGCGTGGCCCTGCCGATGAGGCTGATCTCGTCCACCCTCATCCGCGTGATTCTTCCTTCCTGCGAGATCATCATGATCTGGTCGCCGGGCTGTACCTGCATGACCCCGACCGCGGGGCCATTCCTCTCGGTGGTCCGAATGTTGATGATCCCTTTGCCACCCCGGCCCTGCAGCCGGTACTCTTCGGGCTCGGTCCGCTTGCCATAGCCGTGCTCGGTCACCGTCAGGACGGCCGCGCCCGGAGACACCACCTCGGCCCCAACCACCGCATCGCCCTCTTCCAGGGAGATGCCGATGACGCCCCGGGCCGCCCGGCCCACCGGCCGGGCCTCTTCCTCTTTGAACCGGATCGCCATCCCCTGCTTGGTGCCGAGCAGGATCTCGTCGTCTCCCTTGGTCATGCGGACCGCGATCAACTCGTCCCCTTCATCCAGCGTAATCGCGATGATGCCCCCCGCACGCGGGTTGCCGTACGCGTTGAGCTCGGTCTTTTTGATGATTCCGCGCTTGGTGGCCATAAGGAGGTATCGATCCACCTCGAACTGGCGGATCGGAATCACGGTCGTCATCGTTTCGCCGGCTCCGAGTTGCAAGAAGTTGACGAGGGCCTTGCCCTTCGCGGCCCGCCCGAGCTGAGGCAGCTCGTGGACCTTGAGCCAGTGAACCCTCCCCTGGTTGGTGAAGAGGAGGATGTAGCTGTGAGTGGTGGCGACGAAGAGGTGCTCCACATAGTCCTCTTCCTTGGTCGCCATGCCGGTCGTCCCCTTGCCGCCTCGACGCTGGCTCCGGTAGACGTTGAGATTGCTCCGCTTGATATAGCCGCCATGCGTAATGGTGATCACCATCTCCTCGTCCGCCAGCATGTCCTCCAGCTCGATGTCGGCGGTCTCTTCGAGGATCTGCGTGCGGCGCGGATCCCCGTACGCCTCCTTCACGGCCAGCAGCTCATCTTTGACGATCTGGCGAACCAGGGCATCGCTGGCCAGGATGCTGCGAAGGCGCTCGATCGCGGCAATGGTCTCGCTATACTCGTCCTGGATCTTCTGCCGCTCAAGCTGTGTCAGGCGCTGCAGGCGAAGATCGAGGATCGCCTGGGCCTGGATCTGGCTCATCCCGAACTGGTCCATCAACCCGGCGCGGGCGTCGTCCACCGAACGGGACCGGCGGATGAGGGCGATGACCGCGTCCAGGTGGTCCAGCGCCATCCGGTACCCCTCCAATATGTGGGCCCGCTCTTCGGCTTTCCTGAGCTCGAACCGTGTCCTGCGAATGACGACGGTCTTCCGGTGCTCGGTGAAGTGATGCAGCATCTCCTTCAAGGCCAGAACCTTGGGCTGGTTGTTCACGAGGGCCAGCATGATGACACCGAAGGTTGATTGCATCGGGGTGTGCTTGTAGAGCTGGTTCAGGATCGGTGGGGCCGGCTGGTCTTTTTTGAGCTCGATGAAGATCCGCATCCCTTCGCGATCCGACTCGTCCCGCAAGTCCGAAATCCCCTCGATCTTCCGGTCCCGAACCAACTCGGCGATCCGCTCAATCAGCTTCGCCTTGTTCACCTGGTACGGCAGCTCCGAGACAATAATGCTCTCCCGCCCGCCCCTCCCCTTTTCCACAAACGCCTTCGCGCGCATCTGGATCAGGCCTCGGCCCGTCGTATAGGCGTCCCGGATCCCCTGCCTGCCGTGGATGTATGCCGCCGTCGGAAAGTCTGGTCCAGGCAGCGCTTGCATGAGCCGATCCAGCGCCACCTCGGGATCATCGAGCTGCAACAGCAGGGCGTCCACGGCCTCGCCAAGGTTGTGGGGCGGGACGTTGGTGGCCATCCCGACCGCGATCCCGGAAGAACCGTTGACGAGCAGGTTTGGAAGGGCCGCCGGCAGGAGCGTCGGCTCTTGAAGCGTGTCGTCGAAGTTGGGGGCCAGGTCCACCGTCTCCTTGTCGATGTCCCGGAGCATCTCCTGGGCGATCCTGGCAAGGCGAACCTCGGTATATCGCATCGCCGCCGGCGCGTCGCCATCCACTGAGCCGAAGTTTCCCTGGCCGTCGATAAGGGGGTACCGCATCGAGAAATCCTGGACCAGCCGGACGATGGTGTCGTAGACCGCCGTGTCGCCATGCGGGTGGTACTTGCCCAAGACTTCCCCTACGACGCGGGCCGCCTTCTTGTATGGGCGGTTGAAGGCGAGCCCCAGCTCCTGCATCGCGTACAGGACCCGGCGGTGCACCGGCTTCAGCCCGTCCCGCACGTCGGGCAAGGCCCGGCCGATGATCACGCTCATGGCGTAATCCATGTACGACCGGCGCATCTCCTCGTGGATGTCGGTCGGCCTCACCTCGCCAATCCGGTTTAGCGCGCTTTGCTGCTCGTCAGGCATTCACTCCTCCACGGGCCGCACAAATGAAAATGGCCCGATCGCCGGGCCTCCACGCGATGGGAGTTCATGGTCGATAGTTCATAGTAAGGCAACCTGATTCTGCCGAAGGCCAGAAGTCCTCTCTTCATCTATGAACTCTGAACTGTGAACTAGATGTCCAGGCTGCTTACCTCTGTCGCGTGCCTCTCGATGAATTGACGCCGCGGCTCCACCTGGTCGCCCATCAAGGTGGTGAAAATCTGCTCCGCGGCGACCGCATCCTCAACGGTCACCCGCAGCAGCGTCCGAGTCTCGGGGTTCATGGTGGTTCTCCAAAGCTGCTCGGGGTTCATTTCGCCCAGACCCTTATAGCG
>JACQEV010000158.1 GCA_016200385.1 Candidatus Methylomirabilota bacterium | reverse complement strand
ACTTCACCTTCGACAAGGAATCGCTTTGCTGCTGTGCGTGCTCCTCTTTGCAGGCGGCACGCTGGGGTGCGCGGCCATAGAGGAGCAGGTGAAGGCACATCCCCAAACGGCCATCGGCGCGGGCGTGGGGACCGCCGTCGGCCTGTTGACAGGCGGGCTAATCTTCCGCAGTGCCACTGGGACCCTCTTAGGCGGGTTAATAGGCGGCTTAGCCGGCGGGGTCATTGGGAACGTGTTGGAGTCGCGATCCCGCGATCGAGCGGCAACAGCCCAGCAATATGACTACAGCCCCGCGCAGGGAACGATGGTCAGAATCGAGGCAGTCGAGGCTCATCCAGGCCAGATCCGGGCCGGAGAGGCGGTCAACCTCAATCTGAGGTTTGCCGTCCTCACCCCGAACTCTCAACAAACGGTCCTGGTCTCCGAGCGCCGGCAGATCTTTTTCAATAATTCCACGGTCGGCGATTCAACCTTACAGGCACAGCGACAGGCGGGCACCTGGACGAGCAGCCAGCCGGTTACCCTACCCGCCAACGCACAAGGCGGGAGCTATCGGGTCGTCATGACCGTGAAGGCTGAAGGGACTGAGGCCACGCAACAAACCAACTTCACCGTGACCCGGTAAACTGGTGATGCTGGGGTCTTGGATCGTGGATCGTAGATCTTGGGAGAGCAAGCCGGACTTCAAAGATCCACGTTCCAAGATCTAGGATCGTTTTCTGATCGATGCGGGCTGGAGTAGGATATTCGGGTGACGCGTCGGCCTGTACGGCGAGCCGAACCACGACCTCAGCCTCATCAAGGAGTTCTTCCCCGCTCTTTCTCTCGTCGGCTTCTTCGGCAACGGGGAGCTGGCCCCCGTGGGTGGCAAGAACTACGCGCATAGCTATACGGGCGTCCTAGCCATCATCGGCGAAATCTGAAATCGCTTCCATCTACCCTACGAGCTGGCGCGCAACACCCACACCACACATTAAGTCAGAGGACCTCTTGACGTCTGCATTCACCTGACATATCATTAAAGCATCTCACTTACTCATCTCGAGTATGCAGCAGGAGGGTACAACATGCGGACAACATTGAACCTGTCAGAGACACTCATCGCCGAGCTGATGAAGGTCTCTGGCGTAAAAACGAAGACCGAGGCGATCCATCTCGCGATCTCCGAGTTCATCCGGCAGAAAAAACTGGCGGAACTGAGGAGCCTCAGCGGCAAGCTCCGAATCGATCTCGATTGGCGGGAACTGGAGGAGGTGGAGCTGAAGTCGCAGGAGAGCAGGGAACGAGCCTGGCATGGTCGTCGCTGATACCTCGGTCTGGATACCCTACTTCAACCAGCCCGACTCCCAGGAAAAGGCGATCCTCGATGCGCTGATCCAGCATGACAACCTTGCGCTGGTCGGCATTGTCCTCGCGGAACTCCTTCAGGGTTGCCGAAGCGCAAAGGAAGCCGCCGCCTTAGTGGAGACACTTTCCGCCCTTCCATTCATCGAGATGACCTTCCCGGCCTGGAGGCGAGCTGGGGAAATCTCCGCAAGCCTGAGACGACGGGGCGTCACGCTCCCGCTGTCCGATCTGATCATAGCGGGACTCGCGCTTCATCAGGACTTCGCGGTCTTCACTCTCGACCCTCACTTCCGCAAGATCCCTGGCTTACGACTCTATCACCCTTCCAAAGTCCTAAGAGGTTAGGCCCTCGATCTGTTGGCGTCCCGCTGCTTGACAGGAACCGTAGGCCTTCCCTCCTTTGGGAAATTGGCCCGCCGCAAAGCTCCCGTTAGCCCATCGATGAGACGCGGTCCGGCCGGATCTTGTAGAGGACGCGCACCTCAGCCGCCGTTCGGTAAGGGTACGTGTCCTGTCCGAGATACTTCTTGGCCAGCGAGTCGATGTGAGTGTCCGCCCCGGTTTCGGTGATCTCCGTCACGCGGCCCCTCACTGAGAGGTAGCGGTACGGGTTGTCGGGGTCCATGATCTCCAGCGCCACTTGCGGGTTCCGACGCATGTTCCGGTCCTTCACCCGGCCCTTTGCGCTATTGATCCGAATGTGGGTTCCGTCATAGTCGCACCAGACCGGGGTGACTTGCGGTGTGCCGTCCGGCATGAGCGTGGCCAAATGCGCGAAGGCTCGTTTCTGAAACAGGTCGCGGTAACTCTCAGGAATACTATTGGACATGGTCCTCTCCTCTGCTTCGGGTTTACCGAATTATCCAGGATGTCCCCGCCTGGGTCAAGGGTGACGGAGGTCTCGCTATTTCAGGACGGTGAGCCACGGCCTCAGGGCCGCAACATAGCGCCGCTTCACCGCGAAAGGGAACCGAGCATTGGCCGGGCTGGTGGAGGGAATGACGAAGACCTTTTGATCGCGCTCCTGGAGCGTTGGGGCCTACTCTACCCATGCGCTTGGCTCGGCGCAACGGATTTATGCCGGCTGCGAAAATAGTCCCATCTGCAGTTGCGCTTGCGCTCACGCGGCGCAGCAGGTATGCTGTGCGCCATGGCCGAACGAAAATCCGAGTCCCGTTGGTGGCCGGTGCGGTTCCTGTGTGAGCTGTGGTGGGGCCTCCGCCGGCGGGATCTCTCCATGATGGCGGCCGCCATCAGCTTCTACGGCTTGCTCGCCCTCATCCCATTCCTCCTGATCGGCAGCGCGGTGCTGGGGTTCTTCGCCGGCTCGTCGCGGGCGACCGAGCACGCCATTAGCGAAGGGATCCGCCGTGTACTCCCTCAGGTGACCGGCGCGCAGATCGAGGCCGCGCTCGACAGCTTTATCCAGGGGCGGCGGGTGGCGGGCGGACTTGGGCTGATCTCGCTCCTCTGGGTCGCCTCTGGGGCCTTTGAGATGGTGGCGTCTGCCCTTACTGACCTCTGCGGGGT
>JACQEV010000157.1 GCA_016200385.1 Candidatus Methylomirabilota bacterium | reverse complement strand
GATCGGCGACAGGATCGGGTCGATGAGATATCGCGTAACACCCAGGCGCTCCACCGCCTCGATGTTGGCGGCCAAGGAGTCCAACCCTTTTCCGAAATCGGGAATAATGACCGGAGTGCACGAGAGATCAGGGGCTAGACGGAGGTTCTGAGAATTCAAACTCAGCAGGTACTCTGCCCCGGCCTTGTCTCCAGCAAGAATTTCCTGTGTATCGAAGGTATCGAGGCTGACGCGGAACCCCTCCGACCTAAGCGCCGTTACGATCTCACCGACGTTCGGGGCCGGCCGCTCTGGAGTGCAGCCAACGTCGATCACATCCGCCCCGCAGGCAACGTAGTACCGCGCTTTCCTGAGGATCTCGTCAATCGATATGGTTGGGGCATCATTGATCTCGGCCAGGATGGTCAGGTCATGGCCACCATACCCCTCTCGCTTCTTCTCGACACCGAAGTAGTATGGAAGATCTCGCAGGTCCTTCGGGCCCTTCTCGACCTTGACGCCCAGAGATTCCTCCAGCCCCTCGGGTTCAACACGACAGAGCCCCGGGATCATGAGCAGATCACAATCGGGGGCGGGAAGAGAACGCTGGATAAAGGGAGTGGTCATCAAGGCCGCTACCGTGATCTTGAGGGTAGCCACCTCGTAGTCGAACTCGGCCTCCATCCCTTCGAGGGTCTCTTTTAGAGCCCGTTCTGCCAGCTTGCCGGTGATGAAGAGGATCTTCATGTGCCTCCCGCATCGAATTCTCAGACCCAGAGGCCGCCGTGGACGTGGAGGACTGCTCCTGACACGTAGCCTGCGCGGTCCGATGCCAGGAAGCTGACCGCTTCTGCGACATCGTCCGGGCTGCCAAGCCGGCCAAGCGGGATCATCCTGGCCCAGGCCTCCTTGTGTTCGTCACGATAGTGGCGATAAGCCTCGGTCTCGATGAAGCCGGGATTGACGGCGTTGACCCGGATGTTGAATGGCGCCTCGGACCTGGCCAGCGACTTGGTAAGCGTAATCACGCCGGACTTGGCGATGTAATACGCCGGCGCGTCAAAAACCCCGATGGGCGAGTATTCGACATTGAGCGCGCCGATATTGATGATGGTTCCGCTCCGACGGTCTCGCATGACCCGCAGCGCCGCCCTGATGCAATAAAAAACGCTGCTCAGGTTACTATCGAGGATTCGGCGCCAGTCGTCGTCCGTGGTCTCGAACAGCGGCCGCGTCAGAAAAGGGCCGACGTTGTTGACCAGGACGTCAAGTCGGCTGAAGCGGGCGACCGCCGCCTCGATAAGACGGGATGCCTCATTCGACGCGGAGACGTCGGCCTTGATGGCCACCGCCTTCCCGGGCAGGCCGTCGAACTCCCGGAGTGCCGATCGCGCCGCCTCGTCGTCGGACCGGTAGTTCAGGACGATATCACACCCATCTTGTGCAAGGCGCTTGGCGATCGCCTTGCCAATCCCCTTGGTGCTCCCGGTGATCACGGCTACTCTCTGCCCTTCCATTCGATCTCCCAACCGATCCTGACGCAATTCTGTTTGTGCTTTGTGACACTCTGAGAAGCGGCAAAAATCGCCGTTGTGGCAGTATCTTATGCGCTCACCTCCAAAACTTCAAGGCGAATCCGCCCACCCTCCTCCTCAGATGTCATCGCGAGGTTGCAGCGTTGGCTGTAGGGGCGCCGCTTGCTGCGCCCCCGCAACGGCATGGCAAGCCCTTCGGCAAGCTCAGGACAGGCCCTGCCCCTACGCCACCCCCTAAGACCCCTCGCCCCCACCTGGGGGAGAGGGTCCGAGTGAGGGGGGAACTTTCGGGGCAATGACGGCATCCTTGATGCGACGAGAATTGCTTGACTTCTAGGTGGCCGGATGTAGAATGAGCCCCACAGAAGGTTGGGCGGTTAGCTCAGTCGGGAGAGCGCCGTCTTCACACGGCGGAGGTCACTGGTTCGATCCCAGTACCGCCCACCACTCGTTCTAATAAGCTTCGCCTTCCTCTTTATCGCTGCACCTCTGCTGGTAGCCAGAATGTAGCCACCATTTGCGCGCCATCGTTTTCCTCTTGGGGAGCAGGCCCCCGATCTACGAGTTGACTGCTTCCTAGAGGTGCTCCTTGGACAGATGACGATACTAGGCCGTTATGCGTAGATCCTTGGGGCCTAGAAGCTATTGCACAGCCCGGAGTCCAACCCCTCACGTGACCAGGTACGAGGCGAAGTCATAGGGGAGGTCATCGAACCGGAAATTCGCAATCCCGGCTCTCCGGACAGGCTTGGCAAAGGCGTGCGTGAGGGTGTCCCTGCGCCTGCCGGGGAACACCAGAGCTCAGCCAACAGGGCGTCGATGTGTTTTCAATAATTTTGTGGTCCGAAATTTGGTGATAAACTGCTCGGGAATGGCGCGTTACGGATTCCGAAAGTGAGGGAGCGACAATGGCGAATCAGTGGAAGGAAGTTGCAAGGCTTGCCTTTAAAGGCAAACGGTTCCGTGATCACGCATTTGACTTAAATGGACTTGCCGAGCTCATTCAGTTTCAGAAGATGGCAGCAGAGACGG
>JACQEV010000156.1 GCA_016200385.1 Candidatus Methylomirabilota bacterium | reverse complement strand
TGCGGGGCGGGCCTCGCTTAGGACGCTGAGAGGGGTCGTCGTATGACCGCAAGTGACAGGCGCGAGCTGGGCCTGGGAGATGATGTGGTCAGCCCCCACCCTGCGGGGAAGTCTTGGCTCGTCACGCAGCAGCCGGTGGTCCTCGCCGCGATCATGGGGCTCAGTCTGCTTGTGGCCATGTGGGACTTCAACCCTGTCATGGAGCAATGCGACGACTGTGCCGAGTACATCATCCTCGCCCGCTCCATCGCCCAGGGCCGCTGGATGCAGCTCATCAACCAACCCGACAGCCGCCGTTCAGACAGGCTTCCGTTCGGCTTCCCCCTCCTGCTCGCCGGTATCGAGCGGCTCGCCCCTGGCAATATGCTGGCGATGAAGGCGCTGAACGTCGCCCTCTATGCCCTCGCGATGCCGGTCCTCTACCTCCTGCTGATGCGACACCTGCCACCGCCCTCGGCTCTCGCCGTGACGCTTCTCGCCCTCTTGAACTCCCTCCTTCTGCCCTTCTCGCACCAGGTCATGTCGGAGGTCCTCTACCTCCTCATCTCGCTCCTGACCATGCTCTGCCTGGAGTGGGCGGAGGAGCAGAGCGAGGCGAGGCGAAGGCGGGGCATTGCAGGAGGCGCCATCCTGGCGGTCGCGGCCACAACGATTCGCTCGATCGGCGTCGCCCTGTTCGGCGGGGCGGTCCTCTGGTACCTCGCGCGGAAGCGCTACCGGCCGGCGCTGCTGGTGGCGGGGCTCTACCTGGGGGTCCTGCTGGCCCTGCACCTCCTGGGGGCGGGGGTGTTCGGGTCGTTCTATGTGGAGGAGACGACGAAGCTCAGCCCTGTAGCGCCGGAGTTCGGGAGCCTGAAGTGGACAGATCTCCCGAGCCGGGTCCTTGCGAATCTTAAAGTCTACGGGCTCTCCCACCTGTCCCCAGCTCTCTTTCCCATCCCCAGAGTGGTTCCAGCGGCGTTCCCAAAAGTGGCTGTAATGCTCGTCACCATCCCTCTCATCCTTCTGATTCTCATCGGCTGGGGCCAGGAAGCGGCGAAACGCGGCCTGCCACCGCTATATGTCATTGGCTATCTTGGCATTCTTGCTGTTAGGCCCCCGCTCTTTGCATACGAGCGATACTTTGCCCCGATTGTCCCATTTCTGCTCTGGTTTCTGTTCACCGGGATGGGAGAGGTGGCGCGTCGCATGTGGCGACTGTCTGGAAGACGCCTTCCCAGGACGATGGCTGGAGCCGCGGACCCGTGGTTAGCTGGGACCGCGTGCTTTCTCGCGCTTCTCGCGTTAGGACGGGACTACGAACTGAAGGCAGTCCACCGGCATCACCATCATTACTGGACGAGTTACCTTGAGGCGGGGGAATGGCTCAGGGAACACTCTCCCAGTGACAGCGTCATCCTCGCGAGAAAACCTTATTCGCTCCATCTCTTGACCAATCGAAAGACTGTACGGGTTGACATTTTCGGGGCGCCCGAGCAGGTCATCGACCTGATCGAGAAGTACCACGTCACCTTCGTCATCCTGGATCATTTCAGCACCGGTCGGACGGTCCAGCGACCTCCGGCCTTGGTCAAGGCCATCGATTCTCATCAGGAGATGTTTGAACCCCTCTATACCAGTCCCACTTCCCCCACAACCATCGTCCTGCGGGTGAGGAGGGAGGCGTTAGCAGGAGAAGGCAGTCCATCGCTGCGTGGGAGTCCGAAATCCTCCGGGCAAGCGGACACCCCTTAGGCCTTGCCGTAAGCACGACAGCCGGGCTCATTTCAGGTAGGAGCGTGGAGCGCCTCAGCTCCGTGCATCCCGAGAGCGGGGACCGGGACACCCGATGGCTATGCCTGCAACTCCGGTTTAGGGCTCTGAGCGGAAACTTCTGGCAATGACCGCCAGTAAGAGGCACGAGCAAGGCGGTTGAGAATTTTTCTCTAGGAGGTACTATGCCGTGCGCACGACACCGGCTAAATTCCCTCGAGCAGTTAGTCAGGTTGCCACTAGGAGGAGACCGCCGAAAATTGGGCGAAGTTTCCCGGCACAACACGGGGTTCTTAGCGGACCTAACAGAGGTCGCTGACTACGGGAGCAGGGCCGAGATGTCAATTGTGACGGTGCCGAAACCAGCCAGGGTGACGCTATTCTGGCCGAACTGGCTCCCAACGGCATCCCGGACGATGAGTCCGATGGTGGTCGCGCCGCCGGTGTTGGTCAAGATCAACGTGGTTTCAGCCCGGCTGTTCACCACCTTTCCGGTAGTATCGTCCTTATCGACGTCCACGAAGAAGGGAGCCGTGAGAGGAGGGAGGGGCTGCGTGGTACTTTTCGCGAAACCGGGGCTGTGAATGACCGCAATCCCCACCAGATCCGACGCCGGGGCCGAAAAAGTGGCATTCAGGATCGTCACGCTCCCGAGAATGGTCTGGGTTCTGGCCCAGGTTTGCTTGGGGAGAAGCAGCGCTAAGAGAAGAAGTGTACCAACCACGGAAGTGCGCGTCGTCCGCATGCGGTATCCTCCTTTTGGTGTGACTCAGACGGCCCCTTGCCGTCTGAATGTTTGCTCTTTATACCCTAGACGTGGCTGGCTGACAAACAATTCGCAGGCGCCGGGCCTGATCGGCCCCGAGTCCCGTGTGCCGTGCGTGTATTGAAAACCTTGCGAACTCCGGTGTCAGAAATTTCCTCAGCTCGGCTTCGGCGGCCTCGATTCGTGCTGCCCGGAAGGCGCGAAACGGCGCCCACAGATCGGTCGATCCCCCCATTGGTTTCCAACGACGCCCCCCTCCGCTCCTCTGCAGAGAAGCTCTCCTAACGCATCTCATACACGAAGGCTTCTGAGGTTCGCGTGTTGATCACAACGACCTCGCCGAGCAGCACTTCATGACTAGGATTCGTCTGGATGCTGGCTGCCCAGCGGGCTGTGGTGCGGTCTGGCGCGACGAGGGCGGGTGCGAGATTCGCTGAACAAGGACTGCCCAAGCCAGGGAGGCCTGGCCGGGTAATGACGAGATCGAAGGAAGTAAGGAGGAGGCCACAGGACCCGAGGAAGATTTCATTATCTCCGAAGTACTCGATTTCGACAAACTGCGGCGAGGTGCCTACATTGGCGAAGACGAGGAAGGTTTGAAAGCCATCACCCCGGACCGGGGAAAGAGTTGTCAGCCCCAAGGGAGCAACGAGTGTCTCTGCCGCATCCTGGAGAGGCCGCATTGTAGAGCCGGTGAGGCCTCGCGCAGCGGTGATGGCCGCATCCTGATCAAGGAGGAGCCCCGCTTTCCCACCCACGCCACCTGCCGGGGTAAGCCCCATGATTACGGTCCCCCTTAGGGCATTTGTAGTTGGAGCGGTCACCAGGAAGAGGCCGGCAGAGGCGTTGGTTCCGGCCACAAGAGACCTGACGTCAAAGTGCCGCTCCTCGAAGGGAGTCAGCACAGCATTCAGCATGATGATCGTGTTTTCCGCATCGTCGAAGAAGGTGAGGTCGATTCCCATCTCCTCGGGCTGCGTGTTGAAGAGGGAAAATTCTGTAGAGACGCTCGAATTGCCAAAGCCGACGGCCCAGAAGCCCAGGAGACTTTCAGAAGCATAGGTGCTAGAAGGGCTTAACACGATGCCTGCAGCGAGCGATAGCATGAGCCACACCTGGTTTCGTTGCATGGTCGTTTCTCCCTATTGCGGAAATCCGCTGTACGATGCGCCCAACTTTTGGTCTGGAGTGCTCCGACCCTATACAGGACTTGCTTGAACAACCCAAGAATAGCACACATCCAAGTCATCTCCGATCGGGGGTACCCAAAAAGTTGATGTATGGCACCCTAAGCCATGCCATGCCTAAGGTACCGCGACGTCAATGACTCCCGCCTCTGGGGCGCCCGTGAGATTTTGTGAGAGAGGTGTCTGAGATGGTTGGTTCCCAGGGCCGTTCGGAAGAAGAGATAACCGCATGGACTACAATGTTGCCGACGGAGCTTGTTGTTGCCGCGAACCAGGCAGCAGCTTGACCCCCTGGGGGCCCTTCTGACATAATGCCGAGTGCGCAAGGAATCGCCATCCGGAAATGAGTGGAACACCGCGCTCGCGTGATCGCGAGGCCCTCAGAGGATGCCAGAGCGCCAAAGCAGGACGCCAGGGACACGCCGACTCGGGATCATTCGCGCCCTCGGGCTGGTTGTCGCGGGGATTGCCCTTGCCTTGCTCCTCATCGAGGGCGGGCTCCGGGCGATGCCGCAGTATCTCCAGCGGGGCACGCGGCTTCAGCTCGGCGTGTTTCGGGCTCAACTTGCCTTTAGCAGCACCTTCGAGGCGGACGCGTACCTCGAGCACAAATTGAAGCCGCACCTGGATGTCCTGATCGAGGGCTACCCCGACTACCGCTATCACGTCAAGACCTACCTCAACTTCCGGCATGCGGGCTTCCGGGGCAATGTCGTGCGGCGCCCTCTTGTCGGGATTGCGCTCGGGGACTCGTTTACGTTCGGCATGGGGGTGGAGGCGGAGGAGGCGTGGCCGGAGCAGCTCTCCCAGCTCGCCGGGCGCAACTTCGCCAACCTTGGGGTTGCCGACTATGGCCCTCCTCAGTACACGCGGGTCCTGGGACGGTACGGGCTTGCCTTGAGGCCGAAGCTCGTGCTCTACGCCATCTACGAAAACGACCTCCGCGATGCCATTCTTTTCGCGCAATGGCAGAAGGAAGGTGGCGGACCGTATGATGCCTTGCGCAAGAAGGGCTTGTTTGCCAAGTGGCTATCCCTCGCTCGGTACTCCCGCCTCTACCAGCTCTTGCTCGCTCAGGTTTTTCTGCCTGCTCGGAGAGATCCAGACTTTTGGCGAGCTGCCGCCGATCAAGGGAGACAGCTTGTCGAGGAATCAGACCTGCCAGTTGAGGCGTCAAAGATCGCCTGGGGGCTCGTCCAGGAGGCCATCCTTTCCGCTCAACGGCTCACCCAAGAGAAAGGAGCAACCCTGGTGGTCCTCCTCATTCCTTCCAAGGGGCAGACGTTCCAATTAGGGACACGATGGGGGGATGAGTTGGATCGCGCGGTGTTGCGCCTCTGTGAGGCAGCTCGGCTCAGGTGCCTCGACTTGCGCCCTCGCTTCCAGGAGCGGGCCCTGGCCGGGGAGCAACTCTACTTCCGCATCGACGGCCACTGGAACGCCGCGGGGCACCGGTTGGCCGCGCGCACGATCTACGACTACCTCCTCAGCCAGCGCCTCCTCGAGGGGAGCACACGGTGAGCGGCGGCGCCTCGATTAGGGGTCCCCATCTCGAGCGAGTCTCACCATAGCCGCCCACAGGGCGCGAGGCTGGCTGCAATGCCAAGGGAGCGAGGGATGTGCACCGAGCGCGGCCTCTCCCAAGGTTTGGAAGGCTTGAACTGGGGGCCGGGCCGATGACCCAGCGGCTGGGCGTTCGCGCCCTCGGGTGGATTGCCGGGGGTACGGTCCTCGGCCTGCTCCTCATCGAGGGCGGGCTGCGGGCGACGCCGCAGTATCTCCCGAGGGGAGCACAGGTCTCCCTTGGCCTGTTTCGTGCGGCGATCACCGAGTACAGCACCCGAGAAGAGGATCCGACCCTCGCGTACAAGGTGAAGCCGAACACCGATGTCCTGATCGAGGGCCACCCCGACTACCGCTACCACGTCAAGACCTACCTCAATTTCCCTGATGCGGGCTTTCGAGGCAACGTCGTCGCGCGCCCCCTCGTGGGGATCGCACTGGGAGATTCGTTTACCTTCGGCCAGGGGGTGGAGGCGGAGGAGGCGTGGCCGGAGCAGCTCTCCCAGCTCGCTGGGCGGAACTTCGCGAACCTCGGCGTCTTTGGGTACGGCCCTCCTCAATACACGCGAGTCCTGAAGCGGTATGGGCTCCCTCTCGGACCGAAGATCGTGCTGTACGCCATCTACCCGCACAACGACCTCGCCGATGCCGTTCACTTCGTGCGATGGCAACGAGAAGGCATACCATACGAAATGCCCTTGCTGGCCAGGGCTCGATTCCTCGCCACACATTCCCGCCTCTACCAGTTGCTCCGGCGTCCCAAGGTGTGGGAAGCCATGGC
>JACQEV010000155.1 GCA_016200385.1 Candidatus Methylomirabilota bacterium | reverse complement strand
CGGGGCCGACGTTCCGGTGGGCGCCCTGGATGTGACGCTCTATCGGGATGACCTGGACAAGGTCGGGCCCCAGCCGGTGGTCCGAAAGACGGAGATTCCTTTCTCTGTCAACGAGAAGCGGGTGGTCTTGGTGGACGACGTCCTCTATACCGGGCGGACCATCCGGGCGGCGCTCGACAGCCTGATCGACCTCGGGCGGCCCCGACTGATTCAGCTCGCCGTCCTCGTGGACCGCGGTCACCGGGAATTGCCGATTCGGGCCGACTACGTCGGCAAGAATGTTCCCACCTCGCAGCAGGAGCAGGTCCAGGTCCTGCTCACGGAGGAGGACGGGGTGGACAAAGTCCTGATCGTGAAGGGCTAGGAGAGGGGACGATGGGCCTCGCACGGAAAGATCTGTTGGGTATGCGGGAACTGACGATTGACGAGATCCGGCTCATCCTGGACACTGCCGAGTCGATGAAGGAGGTGGCTGGCCGCGACATCAAGAAGGTTCCGGCGTTGCGGGGCAAGACCCTGATCAACCTTTTTTACGAGCCCAGTACGCGGACGCGGACGTCCTTTGAGATCGCGGGGAAGTGGTTGAGCGCCGACGTCATCAATGTCTCGACCCCTTCCAGTTCGGTGGCGAAGGGCGAGAGTCTGAAGGATACCGGCCTGACGCTGCAGGCGATGCACCCAGATATTGTCGTGCTCCGCCATCCGGCCTCTGGGGCGGCAGAATTACTCGCCAGGCAGCTCACCGCGTCGGTGATCAACGCCGGCGACGGTGCCCACGAACATCCCAGCCAGGCCCTTCTCGACCTGTTCACCATCCGGGAGAAGAAGGGGCGCCTGGAGGGGCTCAAGGCGGCCATCGTTGGCGATATCACCCACAGCCGGGTAGCCAGGAGCAACATTCATGGGATGCAGAGGATGGGGATGGAGGTGAGGGTGGCAGGGCCAAGGACGATGATGCCCTGCTTCATCGACCGACTCGGCGTGGAGGTCTTCACGGACCTCGAGCGGGCCATCGCCGATGTCGATGTCATCATGATGCTCAGGCTGCAGCTCGAGCGCCAGCAGGCCAGTTTGTTCCCCTCGCTGCGAGAGTACTCGCGTCTATTCGGGCTCACGCTCGAGCGCCTGAAGGCCGCAAAGTCCGACGTGCTGATCATGCATCCCGGCCCGATCAATCGAGGGGTGGAGATTGCGCCTGAAGTCGCCGACGGTCCCTATTCACTGATCCTCAATCAGGTGGAGAATGGGGTGGCTGTCCGAATGGCTCTGTTGTACCTACTGGCGGGCGGCGGGCAGGCGGGTTAAACCGGGTGATGGAGCGATCATGCGGATTGTAATCACGGGCGGACGGGTTATCGACCCGGCAAGCGGGTTGGACGCCGTGCTCGATCTTCTCATCGAGGACGGAAAGATTGTCGGGATAGGGAATAAGGTTCCAGGTTCCAGGTCCCGGGTTCCAGGTAATACTGTTCCGAGTTCCGACCTCCAAGTTCCTGGTAAAGGAAAAGGGGTCAAAGCGACGAAGAGCTCGGAATCTGCCCTCCATGTCGATCGGGTGATGGATGCAACTGGATTAGTCGTGTGTCCCGGGTTGATTGACATGCATGTCCACCTCCGCCAGCCGGGCCGGGAAGATAAGGAGACGATTGCCACCGGAACGCTGGCCGCCGCGCGGGGAGGGTTTACGGCCGTCTGCTGCATGCCGAACACCGATCCGGTCAACGACACCCGCTCCGTCACCGAATTCATCCTGGACACAGCCAAGCTGGAGGGGGCCGGCCAGGTCTACCCTGTTGGCGCCATCACCAAGGGGCTGAAGGGGGACGAGCTGGCCGAAATCGGTGAACTCTTCGAGGCCGGCTGTGTGGCGATCTCCGATGACGGCCGCCCCGTGATGAACGCGGAGTCGATGCGGCGGGCGATGGAGTATGCCGCGATGTTCGATCTCCCGGTGATCCCTCATTGCGAAGACCTGAACTTGAGCGGCGCGGGAGTGGTCCACGAAGGTCTGATCGCAACAGAGTTGGGGCTGGGCGGTATCCCTTCGGCCTCGGAGGCGGCGATGGTGGCGCGGGACCTCCTCCTGGCGGAACTGACCGGCGTGAGATTGCACATTGCCCATGTCAGCGCCGCCGAGTCGGTGCGTCTGATTCGCGAGGCCAAGGCCCGTGGGGCCCGAGTGAGCTGCGAGGTGACCCCGCACCACTTCACCCTGACAGAGGAGGCAGTGCGCGGCTTCGACACCAATGCAAAAATGAACCCGCCGATCCGGTCAGAGGCCGATCGGCAGGCCCTTCTCGACGGCCTGCGCGACGGAACTATCGACGTGATCGCGACCGATCACGCCCCACATACATCGCAAGACAAGGAGCAGGAGTTCGATCTGGCCCCCTTCGGGGTGATCGGCCTGGAGACCGCGCTGGCCCTCACGCTGACCACGCTGGTGGCGCCGGGGGTGCTGAGCCTGAACCAGGCGATTGCGAAACTGACGAGCGAGCCCGCGCGTATCCTTAAGCTCCAAAAAGGTCGGATCGCTGAAGGTGGCGACGCCGATCTGACGATTTTCGATCCGAATCGGGAGTGGTCGGTCGACGCCTCAGGTTGTGCATCCAAGAGCCGAAATACGCCCTTTCATGGGCGGCGACTGAAGGGAGCGGCAGTGGCGACGCTGGTCGCGGGCAAGG
>JACQEV010000182.1 GCA_016200385.1 Candidatus Methylomirabilota bacterium | reverse complement strand
GGTCGTGACCCCGACCTCGGCCAAGGAGCTCGCCCGAAAGGTCCGACAGTTGGTCGAGACCGGGGCGTTTGGGCTATACCATATTACCAATCACGGCGCCTGCTCCTGGTATCAGTTCGCAGAGGCGGTCCTCGACTTAGCCGGCCTGCACGCGCGCCTGCAGGAGACGACGGCGGCCGCCTACGGGGCTCGCGCCGTGCGCCCCGCCTACTCTGTTCTGGACAACGTGAATCTGAGACGACTCGGCCTCGACGATCTTCGCGATTGGCGGGATGCCCTCAAGGAGTACCTGGTGGAGAGGCTTCAGGCCGAAGGGAAGGCGTGACGGTGATCGGTCGGCTCACGCTTCTTGCGGCTCATGGCCGACCCCGATCCGAAAATAACGGGACTGCGAATATCTGCACAGCGGGTGGCGCGGTGAGCGGGCGCCCACCCACGCCTGCGGCGCGGGTACCCGGCCCGCAGCGGAAGGGCCCCACTGGGGGATGGGTGGAGCGAGGACGACGGGGGCTGATCACCGCGACAGGACCCGCTGGCTGCACTACTCATCCCACTAGACATTTTCGGATCGGGGTTAACTCTTAGCTCTCAGCCTTCTGCGCCCGCGCCTTCAATCGCCGAATTGCCTCGGGGATCTGTGTCATCAAGTCAGAAGCCAGCATCGCCTCCTGGCCAACCGTATCGGCCGCAAGATCGCCGGCCAGACCGTGAAGGTACACCCCGGCCCTGGCAGCCAGGCCAGGGTCCACCCCCTGGGCCAGGAGGCCGGCAATCAGACCGGTCAGCACATCGCCCGTCCCGCCAGTCGCCATGCCGGGATTGCCCGTCATGTTAATCGCGACTTGCCCCGCGGGGTCCACAACGAGGGTGCGGGCACCCTTCAACACCAGGTGTACTCTGAAGCTCGTCGCCACTTTCTGGGCGATGGGAATCCGGTTCTGCACCACCTCCTCCCGACTGATGCCAAGAAGACGGGCCAATTCCCCGGGGTGGGGGCTGAGAATCACCGGGACGGCGGCCTTCGTAAGCGTTTCGAGCTTCGGACCCAGGGCATTGATCCCATCGGCGTCCACGACCATCGGCACCCTGGCGGAGCTCACCAGCTCCCGCACAAGCTCAGCGGTCTCGGGATGGGTGGACAGACCAGGACCGACCGCCAGCGCCCGTTTCCCCTCGGTCAATGTCAAGACCCTCTCCAGGGCGGGAAGGGCAACGGTGCGCTCCCCGGTCTCCGGAAGCGGCTCGGTCATGACCTCAGTGAGCTTGGCCTCCATGAGGTCGTTCAGGCTTTCCGGGAGGGCGAGCGTCACCAACCCGGCGCCGATTCGAAGGGCCGAAAGCGCGCACATCGCGGCCGCCCCGGTCTTGCCGGGCGAGCCAGCCAGAACCAGGACGTGGCCATAGGTTCCTTTGTGGGCGTTGGGATCGCGCGGCGGCAGCGCACCAGCCACATCGCCCGGTTCCAGGAGAGCGACCTCAAGGCTCGGGTCGGAAAGCAGTTGAGACGGCAGGCCGATGTCCACGGTCACCAGCCGGCCTGCCTGCGAAGCCGCCGGAAAGAGGATCAGACCTCGCTTCGGAAGGCCGAAGGTGATCGTGAGCGCGGCGGTGATGCTGGGTCCGGGAATTCCGCCCTCATCGCTGTTCAGACCGGAGGGGATGTCGAGCGCCACGATCGGGCGACCCAATCCGTTCACCAGATCGATGGCCTCGGCGAAGAGGCCCTTGACGGCCCCCGTCGTCCCGGTGCCCAGAATGGCGTCCACGATGACGCCGGCCCGCTCGAGCGGCTCCCGGACCGCCTGCAGATGCTGGCTCGTCGTGACCTCGCGGATCGGGACACCCAATGTCTGGATGATCTCCAGATTCGTCTTCGCATCTCCCTTCACGTCGCCTCGTCTGGCCAGCAGGAAGACTTCGACAGCCGTCCCCCGGTCGAAGAGGTGGCGGGCCACGACAAAGCCATCGCCCCCATTGTTCCCCTTCCCGCAGACGATGCCCACGTGGCTCCCGGACAATCGAGGGAACGAGCGCTCCATCTCCAGGACCGCCTGAAGTCCGGCGTTCTCCATCAGGAGCAATGACGGAATGCTGAACTCTTCCGTCGCGCGCCGATCCAGCTCGCGCATCTCACTGGCCGTCACGACTTTCATTCCCATCCGCCCATACCCCACGAACGCCGCTTAGCCCCCATCCGTGGCAATGACGAAGGCGACCGCGTAGTCACCATCGTGGGTCAGGCTGACTAGCGTCTGCCTGATCCCGAGGCGAACCGCCGCGTCGAGTGCCCGCCCTGAAAACACAAGGCTCGAAGGTCCGCGCCCGCCGCCCACGATTTCTACATCCCGCCACGCGACCCCCTGACCCCATCCGGTGCGAAGCGCCTTGAAGGCCGCCTCCTTGGCGGCGAACCGGGCCGCAAGGTGCCGTCCAGGGAAGGGGTGGCGCTGAAAGCGCTCCCGCTCCGCTGTGGTGAAGAGGCGATCCAGAAAACGCCCTCCGTAACGCGCTATCGCCTGTTCAAATCGCCCGATCCGAACGAGGTCGATTCCAATGCCGATTACCATCGCCGCCCCTCTCGACGTTCGCTCACACAGCGGGAGGCGTGGCCTGCCATTGCTGCCAGCATTTCGCGGACCGCCCGCTCCATGCCCACAAGGGCGCTTCGGGCGATAATGCTGTGCCCGATGTTGAGCTCCTCCACCTCCGGGATGGCCGCGACCGGCCCGACATTGCGATAGTTCAATCCATGCCCGGCGCTGACCCGAAGCCCCAACTCCCTGGCCAATGTGGCCGTTTTGATGAGCCTTGCCATCTCGGCCTGCTGGGCCTTGTGCTCGCTCGCCTCACTATATGCCCCGGTGTGGAGTTCGACCAGGTCAGCCCCCGTTTGCGCGGCAGCCGATAACTGATCCTGGTCCGGATCGATGAAGAGGCTGACGACGACGCCCTCTCGCAAGGCGCGCACGGCCTGCGTCACCGCGTCGAGATGCCCGTGAACGTCGAGTCCACCCTCGGTCGTCAGCTCTTCACGCCGCTCCGGGACAAGTGTGGCCATATCCGGTTTCACCGCCAGGGCGATGCGGATTATGTCCTCCGTGGTCGCCATCTCCAGATTGAGTTTCGTCTTGACCACCCGCCGGAGCACCTCGACATCCCGATCTTGGATATGCCGGCGGTCTTCCCGCAAGTGGACAGTGATGCCGGAGGCGCCGGCCAGCTCCGCCAGCACCGCAGCATGGGCGGGATCAGGCTCCTGCCCCGCCTTGCCTGTCTGATCGTGGCGATATGATCGACGTTCACGCTCAAAGTCGCCATGGTTCACTTCGTTCGCCGTTTCGAGTCGCGAGTTTCGGGTTTCGGGCTAAGATCAAGATTCCCTAACTCGCAACCCGGAACACAAAACCCGAAACCATCTTCAACCCATCTCTGTTTCGATCACGAGCGCGATCTCACGGGCCAACCGCTCGACGGTCTGATCTTCCCGTCCCTCCACCATCACGCGGGCCACGGGCTCCGTGCCCGAGAGTCGGACCAGGACCCGCCCCGTCTTTCCGAGGCGCCTCTCCGCCGATCGGATGACCTGCTGCACTCTCGGCAGCTCCTCCAAAGCCCGCTCCCGACGCACCTGGACATTGACCAGGACCTGTGGGTACGAGGTCATGCATGCCGACAGCTCCGACAGCCGCTTGCCGTGCCTTTGCATGGCCGCCAGCACCTGCAGGGCCGTTACAATGCCGTCGCCGGTGGTGTTGTGCTCCAGGAAGATGATGTGCCCGGATTGCTCGCCACCCAGCGTGTATCGTTTTGCCAACATCTCTTCGAGGACGTGCCGATCGCCAACCGCGGTTCGCACGACCCTGATCCCGGCCTCTTGCATGGCGATCTCCAGGCCGATGTTGCTCATCACGGTCGCGACGATAGTGTCCTCATGGAGCCGGCCTTCCCGTTTGAGGTCGAGGGCGCACAACGCCAGGATGTGATCCCCATCGACCAGCTCACCCCGCTCGTCCACGAAGAGGACTCGGTCGGCATCGCCGTCGTGGGCAAACCCGATGTGCGCTTTGTGTCTCACCACCGCTCGGCGCAGTCCTTCCGGGTGCAACGAGCCGCAGCCCTTATTGATGTTGGTGCCGTCGGGCTGGACATTGAGGGGCACCACCTCCGCATTCAGCTCCTTGAGGACCGCAGGGGAGACCTTGTAGGCGGCGCCGTTGGCGCAATCCACAGCCACTCGCATCCCCTTGAGCGTCATCCCCTTCGGGAGGGTGGTCTTGGCGAATTCGATGTAGCGGCCAACTGCGTCGCTGATGCGGTAGGCCTTCCCGATCTCCCGCGGGGCGGCCCTGATCCCATCCACCTCTCCACTGAAGATCAACTCCTCGATCTTCTCTTCCATCGCATCAGGAAGCTTCAGGCCATCGGCGGAGAAAAACTTGACGCCGTTATCCTCGTACGGGTTGTGCGAGGCCGAGATGACGACTCCGGCGTCGGCCCGAAGGCTTCGGGTGATGAACGCGATCCCCGGCGTCGGGAGCGGGCCTACCAGCAGCACATCCACCCCCATCGAGGTGATACCTGCCGTCAGTGCCGTCTCCAGCATGTATCCGGTGAGGCGCGTATCCTTCCCGATGACGATCGCGGGGCGCTGCGTTGACCGCCTCAAAAGATGGGCGGCTGCGCGACCCACCTTGACCATGGTCTCCGGGGTCATCGGCTCCCTGTTGGCCACGCCTCGAATTCCGTCGGTGCCGAACAGCTTTCTCATGACCCGCTCCTCCCCAGGCGACCTCCGCGTGCGCGGCTGCCTCACGACGATGGGCGCCCGCTGTTGCCTCCGATCTCAACAGAGACCTGAACGGAATCAGTTCCTTCCACTTTCACTGACTTCCCGACAGGCTCGAGGGAGGTCCGGACGGCGAAATCACGAGACCGCCCCTCGATGCTGACCGCGGAGGTGTAGACCTTGGCCACCCGGCTCACTTCGCTTCTCGGCCCCACCACCCGCACACGGTCGGGCCGCGCAGAGGCCCGCCTGAAATAGTGCCCCGCAGCTGGTGTCCCTTCCACGCGCGCCGCGACCCTCACCTCTCGTTCTGCCACCGACTCCAGGACCAGTCGCACCCACCTCGGCGAAGCCTGGAGGGCCTCCACGCCGCGAGGTACTTCGATCTCCTCGGCCCTCACAGCCACCAGGTTCTCCCCCTCCTTGAGCTGAGAGAAATCCAGATTCAGGTCCACTTCCTCGGAAGGAAGGCTGCTGACCAGACTCTTGGGACCGCGCAGCCTCAGCGTCACGAAGGCGCCGGGGTCGTTGAGAAGAACCATGTTTTTGGGAAGCCGCGCGAGCTTGATCGGCACATTCAGCATCCGCTCCTCCTTCTGTTCCCCCGCCACGACCACCCAGAGGGCGAAGGCAAGGCACAAGGAGGCGAGCTTAAGGCCGAGATTGCGAAAAGACGCTTCTTTCATGGTCCCTCATTCAGCGATCACTGCCCGCATGGATGGATCATCGGTTATCGTGCATACCGCTGGTGCCGTTCCAACGTGTTGCGGCTCAGGGCAGAAAGCTCTGCAGCACATACATCCCTTTCAGCGAAGCGCCACCAGTTCGGCGCAACTAATACAAACCTCTTTAATCTTGTTGCAAAGGCGCGGGTCCTGTCCTCTTTAATCTTGTTGCAAAGGCGCGGGTCCTGTCCTTCGGCAGCCCCATCCGTCCTCACTCCACCCATCCCCCAGTGGGGCCCTTCCGTTGCGGGCGGATGGGGCGCCCCGCCTCGGCCACCCGCCCGATGTAACTTTAAAATTGTCGTTTGTATTAGTGGAACGGCACTACGCGGCGGCGGAATGCACCGCAGCCCCCTTCGGCTTCGCCCCAGAGGCCCCTCCACGTGGCGGCTCCAACAGCTCTCCCAGAAGGCGTCGCAACGCCGTGGCGTCAAGGCCCTGACTGATGACCCCCGCTCTGACGAGGGACACGCTTCCTGTCTCCTCCGAGACGACGATGACGATCGCGTCGGTTTCCTCCGTCAGTCCGATTGCCGCGCGATGGCGGGTCCCCAATTCCTCGCTGACATCGGGACTCAACGTCAAAGGAAGGAAGCAGGAGGCAGCGACCACACGGTCGCCCTGGATGACAACCGCCCCATCGTGCAATGGCGAGCCGGGATAGAAGATCGATTCCAAGAGCCGCCTCGAGAGCCGTGCGTCGATCGCAACGCCGGAATCGATAGAGTCGGACAGCTTGCTCTCCCGCTCCAGCACGATGATCGCACCGGTCTTCTTCCCGGCCAAGGAGGTCGCAGTCCGGACGATCTCGTCGATCATGTGCGCCTCCTCGTGCCTGGCGAAGGCCCGAATAAGCCTGGAGCGAAGCCCAAAGGTGGCCAGGGCCCGGCGGAGTTCAGGCTGGAACAGGATGATGATCAAGAGGAACCAGACCCCCAGAAGGTTCTGCAGGACCCAGTTGAGCGTGAGGAGGCCGCCCTTCAGGGCGACCCGGGAGGCCAGGTACACGAGGGCGAGGCCCAGAATCATTTGCAGGGCCTTCGTTCCCTTGAACATCAGGAGGAGCTGGTAGACAGCGAACGCCACGATCAAGACGTCCACTGCGTCGATCCACCTGAACTGGGCAACGGTGGCCCACATGCGGCTAGGCCCTCCTAATCGCGTCCAACATCTTGATGAGATGGAAGGCCGGCCGGACCTCGTGGACTCGGACAAAGGCCGCGCCTTGCAGCACCGCTGCCGCGACGCAGGCCGCCGTCCCGCCGTGGCGATCTTCCACCGACATGTCCAAGACCTTTCCGATGAACGACTTACGTGATGGACCGATCATGACCGGTTTCCCGAGCCGATGGAACTCTGACAGATGCCGTAGCAGCGCCAGGTTGTCCTGCGCCCGCTTCCCGAAACCAAGCCCAGGGTCCACGGCGATCGCCTCGGGGTCAACGCCCATGCCCTCGGCGAACGCGACGCGATCCCGCAGGAAGGTCATGATCTCGCCCACCACATCGTCGTAGCCAGGATCGACCTGCATATCGCGAGGGGTCCCCTTCATATGCATGATCACGAGCCCGGCACCGGCGCGCGCAACCACCTCTGCCAGACCACCCTTTCCGCGCACACCGTAGATGTCGTTCACGATCTCCGCGCCTTCCTCCAGGACCACCCTCGCCACGTCTGCCTTGTAGGTATCAACTGCCAGCGGCGTCGCAACCCTGGGCCGGAGGCGACGCAGGACCGGAAGGACCCGTCGGAGCTCTTCATCCGCCGGGACAGGGGCGGCGCCTGGACGGGTCGACTCGCCGCCCAGTTCCACGATATCCGCCCCCTCCTCGACCATCCGGACCGCGTGCTCGACAGCCACCTCAGGATCCAGGAAGCGCCCGCCATCGGAGAAAGAATCCGGTGTGACGTTCAACACCCCAACGATCCGGGTCCTCTCCTTCAGGTCCAACAGACGGTCCCGACACCGGAATCGGGCAGGCCCTGCGGAAGAAAGAGAACATACGTTGTCGCGGTCAGTCACGGCTCGTCTCACATGCGTGAAAGCCATCCACGAAGGCGGGCGAAATCGGCGGGAGGAGGCAGCAGACACGAGAGCCTCAGGCGCGCACGCCTGAGGCCCCTGACGAGATCCGGAGGGCAGTCCCTCAGGCAGGTGCCGGTGCTGGCGCCGTAGCGACGGTCCCATTCACGATGGCATCGATTTGCGGAGCGTCCAGCACCTCCGCTTCCAGAAGCGCCTTGGCGAGGGCATGAAGGATCGCGATCCGCTCCTTGATCAGCACCTTGGCCTTCTCGTAGTTCGCCATCACGATCTGCTTGACCTCCCGATCGATCTCCACCGCCGTCTGCTCGCTGTAATCCTGATGCTGAGCGATCTCCCGCCCCAGAAAGATCATCTCTTCGCGCTTGCCGAACGTCAGGGGGCCCAACCGTTCGCTCATGCCCCACTCGCACACCATTTTCCTGGCCAGTTCAGTCGCCCGCTCGATGTCGTTGCCAGCCCCGGTGGTAATCTGACCGAAGACCAGCTCTTCGGCGACCCGCCCGCCCATCATGATCGCGATCTCGTTGAGGAGGAATTCTTTCGGATAATTGTGTTTCTCGTCCATGGGCAACTGCTGGGTCACCCCAAGCGCCCTGCCCCTGGGGATGATCGTCACCTTGTGAATAGGGTCGGTGCCGGGAAGGGACTTGGCCACCAGGGTGTGGCCGGCCTCGTGGTAGGCGGTGATCTTCCGCTCCTCCTCACTGATGACGATGCTCTTTCGCTCCACACCCATCAGCACCTTATCCTTGGCGGTCTCGAAGTCCTTCATGCACACGGTTTTCTTATTCTGGCGGGCTGCCAGCAGGGCCGCCTCGTTCACAAGGTTGGCCAGATCAGCCCCGGAGAAGCCCGGCGTGCCGCGGGCCAGGATCGTCAGATCGACATCGGCGTCGAGAGGGATCTTCTTCGTGTGAACGCGCAGAATCCCCTCGCGGCCCTTGATGTCCGGTCGCGCCACCACCACCTGTCGGTCAAACCGTCCCGGCCGAAGCAGCGCAGGGTCCAGAACATCGGGGCGGTTGGTCGCCGCAATCAGGATCACCCCGTCGTTCGACTCGAAGCCATCCATCTCGACGAGGAGTTGATTGAGCGTCTGCTCGCGCTCGTCGTGACCGCCGCCCAGGCCCGCGCCACGGTGACGTCCCACGGCGTCGATCTCATCCATGAAGATGATGCAGGGGGCGTGTTTTTTCCCCTGCTCGAACAGGTCCCGCACGCGCGAAGCACCGACCCCCACGAACATCTCAACAAAGTCCGATCCTGAGATGCTGAAGAAGGGGACATTCGCCTCGCCGGCGATCGCCCGCGCCAGGAGCGTCTTGCCTGTGCCGGGCGGGCCCATGAGCAGGACCCCCTTCGGGATCCTCCCGCCAAGCTTCTGGAACTTCGGTGGATCCTTCAAGAACTCGATGATCTCCTGGAGCTCCTCTTTCGCTTCGTCCACACCCGCCACATCGGCAAAAGTCACCTTGCTCTGCTTATCGGACAGGAGTCGGGCCCGGCTCTTGCCGAATGAGAGGGCTTTCGCGCCGCCGCCCTGCATCTGCCGCATGAAGAAGATCCACACTCCGATGAAGAGCAACATCGGAAGCCACGACAGCAACATATTCACGTACCAGGGGTTGCCGTCCACCGGCTTCGCGGTGATGCGAACCCCTCTGCGCCGAAGCTCCGAGATCATGTCCTTATCATCGGGAGCATAGGTCCGGAAGCTCTCGCCGCTGGTCAGCTTGCCCTTGAGATCCGCGCCCTTCACGATCACCTCGGAGACCTCGCTCTTGGCCACCCGGGCCATGAAGTCGCTGAAGATCATTTCCTTTTCCTGTGGCTGGCTCTGATTGAAAATGTTGAAGACCAGAACCATGATCAACCCAATGACAAGCCACAGGGCCAAATTCTTAAAAAACGGGCTCAACCGTGTACCTCCTCCATCCGATCCTTATTCCCCTCTCCTTGCAAAGTAGGCCGTCAGACGACTCGCCTCTTAGCCATTTGTAACACATACCTCAAGGTTTTTCAACGCCAAACCGGCCCCCGAACCCTTTTTCAGCACCTGGTAGGTTCGGCACCTGTGCTGACGATCTCAGCCACACGCCACGTTCGGCAGCTCGTCGCGTTGCGGACTATTCTGCTCCTCCCCTTGCCGCACACATCCGCAGGATCCGGCGCGTCGAATCGGTCACCTTGAACCGTTCGTCCACCCGGAAACCCACAACCCACGCGATCTCGCCCCCCGAGACGACCAGCGGCACGCGACATCGTTGGTGGCGCGGCACCTTCGTGTCCACAAAGAAGTCCTGGAGTTTTTTATGGCCTGTCATGCCCAGGGGAATGAACCGATCGCCGGGCTCCCAGCTCCTTACGAGCAGCTCCCTCCCAGCGCGGTCGGCATCCAGCAGCGCAGTCCAAGGGTCCTCGACGAGCTGATCCCCCCTCCAATCCTCAAGGATGCCGGCCTGAAGGCTGAGCGAGAATCCCGGAATGGTAGTCCGGCACGGGACGGCGAGGTGGAACGGTTCACGTCTCCCCTTTGCCTCATGCTCCCGCGCCGAAAGGATCATGCGATCACCCGCTCTTGCTGCCCGGATCCCACCGGCCGCATGCACCTCACCCCGACCGCTCTCTCCGAGCAGCAGTCGCTCCAGGGCGAGCGTCTGCTGAAAAGTCAACCCCGGGCGGTCGCCCCGCAGAAGATGAGCACTGTGCCGGATGACGCGTCGCCTGAGCGCCGCGGGAAGGGCCGCCATGCGGGAAACGCGCAGCACCACCTCTTGACTCGATCGGGACACCACCACGGCGGAGAGCTGTTCCTCTGTCATAGCGCTCAGCAGCCCATCCTCGGCTTCGAAGATCGACGCGGCAGACGCCAGCGCATCCGCGACGCGGGGGTTATATCGTTTTGCCAGCTCGGGAAGCAGTTCCAGACGGATCCGATTCCTCAGATACGACAGCGAACGGTTTGAAGAGTCCTCGACATAAGGGATTCCTTGGCTTCGCGCGTACCGCTCGATCTCCTCACGGAAGCGCTCGATCAGGGGGCGGATGATCCGGCCCAGGACAGTGGGGATCCCGCCGAACCCTCGCGCCCCTGACCCGCGGAGGAGATTCATGAGGATGGTCTCGGCCTGATCATCGCGGTGATGACCCAATGCGATCCTCGTTGCACCCTGCTCGTCCGCCACTCGCTCAAGGAAGCGGTAACGGAGATCACGGGCGGCGGCCTCCAGCGATCCGCCCTGCCGCTCCCACAACGCGTTTCCCTCAACCCGCGTGAGGGTCACGGGGACCTGGAATGCCTCGCATTGGCGCCGCACGAAGACGGCCGCATCTGCCGATTCAGTCCCTCGCAGGCCGTGGTCCAGATGCGCCACATGGAGGGAGGCGCTATAGCGGGCGCGAAGGCGCAGGAAGAGGGAGAGCAGGACCATCGAATCGACGCCGCCGGAAACGGCGAGGATGATTGTCTCGCCCACCGCCAGCATCCGATGCCGGTCGATCGTCTGTTGAACCTTCTGGAGCAAATCGTCTCTCATGTCCAAATCCGTAAATTCGCCAGGGGCGCGCATCCTTGCCGAACAGCCTTCCTCTCGCCTACTGTAATCAGCCACCTATACCCTGTCAATAAGAATTGCCGCGACCGAGTCAGCCAGACGACGGCAGCGCCTTGACAGAGAGGGCGAGGCTTGAAGTTGGTGCCTTGCGCCCAAGCCTGGCTTGAGTCCAGCCAGGAAAGGTGGCGAGAGAGAAAGCTCGATGTGGTGTGGATCGGGGAAATCCTGACAGGGGGTGATCTTCAGCGGTGATGCCCGAGGAGGGCGGCGCGGGACACCTCATCAAGCGGATTTGAGACCTGGATCACCTGGCGTGATGGAAGGATCAGACAGGTCAGCTTGTTGCCATACACGCAGGCGGTGTCGATGCCGATCCGGTCCTCCTCCATCAGCACCTCTCGCATTGGCGTGTGGCCGAAGACGACCGGTTTGGCGTAACGGCCCGGATAGGCGTAGAACTCTTCGCGGATCCAGAGGAGATCCTTGGGGTCCTGGTCCTGAATGGGGATACCCGGTCTGATCCCGCCGTGAACGAAAAGATAGTCGTCGGTCTCGTAGTACAGCACCAGTCGGTTCAAAAAGGCCAGATGCGAGGCTGGAATGTTGCCGACTCCACCGTAGCTTTCCAACGTCGCCTCGCCGCCATTATACAGAAACAGGAAGCGCGCTTTTCCTTGCAGGAAGTCGAGGAACATTCGCTCGTGGTTCCCCATAAGGAAGGTGTAGTGGCCCTGGAGGGTGAGCAGATAGTCGATCACCCCTTTTGAATCCGGTCCCCGATCAACATAATCTCCGATGAAGACGACCTCGTCCATCTCGGACAAGTGGATCTGGTCCATGAGGCGCCGTAAAGGCTCCAGACATCCATGAATGTCGCCAATTGTATAGATCATCGTGACTCCACCTGGGAGACTTTCGGCTTAGTACTCTGGTTCATAAGTATGGCGATGTCTTCTCCGGGAGAACCGAATACCGCTCGCCCCTTCGATCCTTCGAGACGGCGCGAAAACACCGCGCCTCCTCAGGAGGCCCTACGGGCCTCCTGAGGGCAAACGGATTCGTGAGCGTATTTATGAAATACCGCACTTAGTGCAGGGATTGACCTGCCAAAAAACAAGAACTCGCAGTATGCCTGCCAGCTCTGACGGAGCACGTCTCAACTGAAGGGCGTGGACTATTTGTGCCCGATCGCGTCCAGGACTCGTTCGATCTCTTCCTTGACCTGAGTGTTGATCTTCAACCGCGAGAGGATATCCGGCTGATGCTGCGCGAGGAATTGAATGATAGCAATCCCGTCGAGCGGAGACCCATGGGGCTGAGAATCGAGGATCCAATCGGCAAGCGCGTCCTTATACGCGCGGTGCGTCCCTGTGTCCCGGTACAGGATATCCAAGATTTCCTGGGCCAATGGCTCGTCCATGGTTCCTCCTTTACGTGTGACCCCTTTAGTTCCGAGCGAAGTATAACACCGCCCCATTCGATTCACAAGCGAGAAATTACTGACGAGCAGAGCGGCCGCACAACCGTTACGACTCGAACGACGTCTTCCCGCCCTTCAGGAAGTTCTCTCGAGCTTCGAGCAGGGTATCGAGGAATGCATCGAACTCGTGCTGATAAAAGCTCAGTTGAAGGAACTCGTATTGGACGACGAAGGCCTTCGCCTCCTCATCGAACCAGATAGCAGTGACTGTGCCGTGCTTGCTCGTTCTCTGCGCGAGATTCTTTATCCCCACAGTTCTCTCCTTACACGGTTGCGCCCGACCACGAGGTCAGAACGGGATGGCGGTCGAGTGCCAGAGATATCGCCCCAGGAACTCCCCGATCGTCACGGTGAGAATCGCGATGTAGAAGAAGCCGGTGGCCGCCTGCACATTCGGGATGCGCAGGGTGTCCCAGATGACACACGCCAGAATGAATGAGCCGAGAATTCCGACAAACAAGCGACCAAGAAAGACGGCCACGTATGAGCTCGAGAGAAGCCCGATCTTGGCGGCAGCTTCGGCCCCGCCGAACAGGTAGAGCGCCCCAAGATTCACAAGGAGGAACAGTCCTTGGAGGACGGTGGCCAGCAGAAAAAGATTGGCCAGGCGCCGGATCAGCGCGACCGGCAGTTGGGAATCCCTCAGGTAATAGTGCCCGAGCAGCATCCCGATAAGGGCCGTGCCCAGGATCAGAGCCGAGGTCAGTGTGTTGAGGACTTGCGCTGTCATGGTAGCGAAAAGGGACAGGCTGCCAAAAGACGTGAGGGATGGGAGAACTATTCCTACCGTTCCGATCGCCAGACTTAACCGGAGCATCAGTGTCGGCCAGCGACCATCCGGCATCCAGAGGGATCCGCCATACAGCAGCAGCGAGACGAAGAAGACCGTCGAGGCCGGCGTCGGACTGACCCAGACCCCCAGTCCCATCGGGCTGGCCACTATCAGGACGCACGTGTGAAAGAACCCCCGCCTGATGAGCAAGGGAGGCAGGAGGGCCAAACAAAAAAGGCTTCCTACCGCCAGTTCCTGCACCGCGTGGAAAATAGGGCGAGCGAGCGGCGTCACGAGGTTGGCCCAAGACAACGCGGGGGATGATCACTCGATCTCAAAGTCTGTGACCCCCTTCGGGAATTTGGTCAGGTCCCGGCACCCGGTTGGAGTCACGACCACGAGGTCCTCGATCCGAACCGCCCCCGCGTCCTGGTAATAGAGCCCCGGCTCGACCGTCACAACATACCCGCTCTTAAGAACCGCGCCGGTCTTGCTGATCCGAGGCGGCTCGTGGATGTCGAGGCCAACCCCGTGGCCGGTGCCGTGGAAAAACCCTTGCATCCGGCCGCCCACCATCCCCGTGGTGAACCCATCCTTCTCTAGGACCGCATTCACTTCGGCGTGGATCGCCTTGCCGTCGGCCCCGTCCCTGGTCAACTCGATCCCGCGTTCCTGGGCGTTCAGGACCGCCCGGTACATGGCCCTGAGCTTGGGCGAGGCCTTCCCCTTCACCACTGTCCGGGTCATGTCCGCAAAGTAGCGGGTCCGACCGGACTTCGGAAAGATATCCATCACGATCGACTCGTTCGCCCGAATTGGCCCGCTCCCCTGATCATGCGGATCGACACCCTGAAGGCCAGGAGCCACGATGCTGTTCTGGGCCACGCAGTCCAATTCCATCAGCTTCACGTTGATGATCTTCTTGAGCATCTCCGAGGTCAGACGCTGGCCATCGAGGGAGAGGAACCCGTCGTTGCCCACCTTGGCCGCCCGGATCGCCGAGATCGCGGCGTCCACCGCCTCTTCGGTGGCACGCTGGGTCGCGGTAATCTGCTCGATCTCCTCTTCGCTTTTCACGAGCCGCTCCTCGAAGAACGGTTCTCGCCTCACGGTCAGCGTGTAACCCCTGGCCCGGAGCCCGTCGGCATGCTCGATCCCGAAACTGCCCGGGACCAGAAGATGGCGAACGCTTCGCTCCTGAAGCACCAGGTCCAAGACGTCCAGCGAGGACGGCGACGAGGCCCCCTTCTCCCTTGCCCTGCCCTCATAGGCACTATACGAGAG
>JACQEV010000154.1 GCA_016200385.1 Candidatus Methylomirabilota bacterium | reverse complement strand
AAACGACAATTTTAAAGTTTCATCGGGCGGGTGGCCGAGGCGGGGCGCCCCATCCCCCCGCAACGGAAGGGCCCCACTGGGGGATGAGTGGAGTGAGGACGGATGGGGCTGCCGAAGGACAGGACCCGCGCCTTTGCAACAAGATTAAAGACGCTTGTATTAGGTACGCCAGAATGATGAGGCGAGGGGGCGGCGATAGTTTTTGGCGGGACATCTGCTGGTGATCAGCGGCGACAAGTTGGAACGGCGCTGGTTGTCCCGTGCGTGAAACGAACATTGTGCAGCAGCCACGATTCGAGTCATTCGAGACCACTGCGGATGTGGGGATCATGGCTTGGGGCGACAGTCTGGAGGAGGTATTCGCCAATGCCGCCCGGGGCATGTTTGCTCTCATGATCGAGCCTGGCACAGCACGCCCCGCCGATGTCCTTCCTGTTGAAGCCGATGGGACAGATCTTCCTTCTCTCCTGGTGGCGTGGTTAAACGAGCTCTTGTACAGGTGCGAGGTGGAAGAGTGGACGCCGGCCGATGCCCGGGTCCTGGCGGTTGGGAGTGGCCGTGTGCGGGGGGAATTGGCAGGAGAGCCGGTAGATCGGGGCCGTCATCGATTCAAGGGTCTCGTGAAGGCGGCCACGTATCACCTCCTTGAGTGTCGGAAAGAGGGGAATCGATGGCACGCGAGAGTAGTGTTTGACGTCTGAGCGCAATGGTGTCATACGATATTGGCCGATCATTTCAAAATTGACAAGCCATACTGCCTCCCCTACAATCGCCTCGATCTGTCGAGGGATTACGTGGCAGAGAGAGGAGCCATGCGCCAAGAAAAGTGCCTCCGCGAAGAGACCGCCTCAGACCTAGTTGGGGAACTGGAAAAGTTGAAGGGTCTGGACCTCGATCCTGAAGAAATGGCACAGCATCTTCGGCCCTTTCTTGATCGTCGGAAGGAGGCGATCCCCTTACTGCTCCAGCAGTTCGAGAGCGAGGACGAAGAAGGACTTGCCTTCGCGGCCTCGGCCCTCAGGGCGATGGATGATCCGTCCCTCGTTCCACACCTACTGAAGCTGAGCGGAGGCAAGGGGACGCGTCTGCGTCCGATCACCCACACGGTCGCCAAGCAACTGGTCCTCATCGCGAATAAGCCGATTCTGTTCTATGCCCTGGAGGCAATGGCGGAGGCGAAGATCCAGGAGGTCGGGATCGTGGTGGGTGACACGAAGCGCGAGATCCAGGAAGCAGTGGGTGACGGCGCGCGATGGGGCCTTCAGGTCTCGTACATCGAACAGGAGGCACCCCTCGGCCTGGCGCACGCGGTCAAGATCTCCGAGCCGTTCCTCGGAAATCAACCCTTCGTCATGTACCTGGGGGATAACCTGGTAAAGGACGGGATTCGATCGCTGGTAGAAGAATTCATGCGGCTCCGGCCCAACTCGCAGATCCTGCTGGCTAGTGTCCGGGACCCGCAACGGTTCGGCGTGGCGGAGCTCCGTGAGGGGCGGGTGGTTTCCCTGGAGGAGAAGCCGGCCCACCCCAAGAGCGACCTCGCGCTCGTAGGTGTCTACATGTTCGATAAGACGATCTTCGAGGCGGTCAACGCCATCAGGCCATCGGAGCGAGGCGAGTTGGAGATCACTGATGCCATCCAATACCTGATCGACAAAGGATACACGGTGCATCCCCATATCATCAGCGGATGGTGGAAGGATACCGGGAAGCTCGAAGACATGCTTGAAGCCAACAGGATCATGTTAGAGGCGATCACCTCTAGTAGGATGGAGGGCGATGTGGACGCGGCCTCACACCTTATCGGCAAGGTGATAGTGGAGCAGGGGGCGAAAATCGTGGCCAGCACCGTTCGGGGGCCGGTGATCATCGGCAAGTGCTCGCACATTATCAACTCCTACATCGGACCCTTCACCTCCATTTACCATGACACACTGGTCCAGAATAGCGAGATCGAGCACAGCATCATCCTCGAACAATGCCGGATCACTGACATCGGGGGCAGGTTGGAGGATAGCCTGATCGGGAAGAATGTCGAGGTGTTCCGTTCTGACGGGAAACCGAAGGCCTACCGTCTGATGCTGGGGGACGGCAGCCAGGTCGGGCTCGTCTGAAAAAGTTTCGAGTTCCGTGTTCCGGGTTTCGAGTGAAAAGATGATCCTTGTGGGACCTTCTTGAGCTATTGAAACCCGAAACTCGAAACCCGAAACATGGAACTGCGAGAGGGACATGAAGCTGATTGACGGAGTGAAGACCAGGGCGTTGCGCCGGATTCCGGATGAGCGCGGGTTCCTCACGGAGCTGATGCGAAGCGATTGGGAGGAGTTCGAGCGGTTCGGCCAGGCCTACATGACGGCTGCCCATCCGGGGGTGGTGAAAGGGTGGCATTATCACAAGAAGCAGACCGATCACTTTGTAGGGATCATCGGCATGTCCAAGGTCGTCCTTTACGACCCGCGCGAGGATTCGCCAACGAAGGGATTGATCAATGAGTTCTTCATCGGTGAGCAGAATCCGATGCTGGTCAAGATCCCGCCCCTGGTGGTTCACGGTTACAAAGCTGTGGGCGACCGGATGTCGGCAATTGTCAATTTCCCGACCGAGCTTTACAATTATCAAGACCCAGATGAGTTCCGCATTCCCTACAATAGTCCCGATATTCCCTATGACTGGGACTTGAGGATGGGATGAACCCAGTTTCGAGTTTCGAGTTGCGAGTGTCGAGTCCAGGCCTGGGTTCCACGGCGGAAGACGCTTGTCCGTCTTGGAACCCGAAAGCGGAAACCCGAAACGTGTTTGAACAATGCGCATCCTTGTGACCGGCGGAGCCGGATTTATCGGCTCCAACTTCATCCGCCATCTCCTGGCCAGCGAGCCGGATTGCACCGTCGTCAATCTTGACAAATTGACCTACGCTGGCAACCTTGAGAATCTCGCCGATGTCGAGAGGGACCCACGATACCATTTCGTGAAGGGAAGTATTTGCGACGCCGAATTGCTGGACGAGCTGCTTGCGACGACATTCGACGCTTTGGTGAACTTTGCCGCGGAGTCGCATGTGGATCGGAGTATCCAGGATGCGACGGCCTTCGTTGAGACCAACGTCCTCGGCACGCAGACCCTCTTAGAAGCGTGCCGTAGACGACGGGTTCCGAGGATGTTGCAGGTGTCTACCGATGAGGTCTATGGCTCCATTGGGCCGGTCGGGCGCTTTGCGGAGGAAAGCCCCCTCGCCCCGAACAGCCCCTATGCGGCCAGCAAGGCGGCAGCAGACCTTCTGGCCGGGGCGTACTTTCGCACGTATGGCATGCCGGTTATCATCACCCGAAGCTCCAATAATTATGGCCCCTATCAGTTCCCGGAGAAGGTCATTCCACTTTTTATTACCAACGCGCTCGTCGATGAACCGCTTCCGCTCTATGGAGACGGCCTTCACGTTCGCGATTGGTTACACGTGCAGGACCACTCTCAGGCGCTGGCGGTGATTCTGAGGGAAGGGCGTCCTGGCGAAATCTACAATATCGGCGGCAACTGCGAGCGGGCCAATATCGACCTTGCCCGTCTCATCCTGAGGGCCCTCGGTAAGCCCGATTCTTTGATCGCGCACGTCACGGACCGATTGGGGCACGATCGAAGGTATGCACTCGATACCGGCAAGTTGGAGCGGGGGCTGGGCTGGCGACCCCGGATTCTCTTTGAAGTCGGGTTACAAGAAACCGTCCGCTGGTATGAGAGTCACCAGGCGTGGTGGCGGCGCATCAAAGACGGCGAGTACCGCGAGTACTACCACAAAACGTACAAGGATCTCTCCTCCTTCTCTTCGCAATTCCATTGACTTCCAGCTCCTCGTTCTATAGATTTATCGGAATGCCGACCCCGACACGGCGGATCGGCGCGTTTGGGCCTTACCTATTTAGGGGGTTGAATTGGAATCGATGCCTTTAGGACACGCTTTGGAGGCTATGCAGACAGCTCTGACCGAAATACGCCCTTGGGGGTGCTGGACCGTGCTCGGCAAGGGTGAAGGATACAAGGTCAAGCGAATTGAGGTCAATCCCGGGCATCGGCTGAGTCTTCAGCTACACCATCGGCGAAGCGAGCATTGGATTGTCGTCTCCGGCACCGCGAAGGTGACCATTGGTGAACACATTGAGTACATCCATGCTCAAGAATCGACCTTCGTGCCGGCAGGCACGTCACACCGGGTCGAAAACCCCGGCCCTCATGCTCTGGTCATCATTGAGATTCAAAGCGGGGGCTACCTCGAGGAAGATGACATCGTCCGCCTCCATGATGACTATGGTCGAGGCGATGGGAAGTGAGGGGGAAGCTCGCCGATCATGGGGATAGCCCACGTCTTCGCCGTCGTACTCGCCGGCGGGAGGGGAGAGCGATTCTGGCCGCTGAGTACAGAGGCATGCCCCAAGGCGTTTCTTCGGTTGGTCGGGAGACAGTCCCTTCTTCAGGCGACGGTTGATCGTGCGCGGCTTCTGCTGCCGTGGACGCGGATATTGGTGGCGGTCGGCCGGGCGCACGCCGGCCTCGTTCGGCAACAGCTCCCTGAGCTCCCGGATGCGAATCTCCTTCTTGAGCCGTTTGGAAGGGATACCGCTGCGGCCATAGGGCTTGCCTCTCTGCAGTTGGAGCGGCTGGACCCTGAAGCGGTGATGGCTGTCCTTCCCGCCGACCACCACGTCCCGGATGCAGATGCGTTCGCAGCAAGCCTGCGGCAGGCGTTTGCGGTTCTCGAGTCGGGACCTGCCTGGGTCGTGACGATCGGCATTCGCCCCACCCGGCCTGAGACCGGATACGGATATCTGGAATGCGGTGATCCGCTTCCGGATCTCCCCGGCGCTTCCCACGTTCGTCGGTTTTTGGAGAAGCCAGACCTGAAAGCGGCCGAGCAACTTCTGCGGGACGGGCGGCACTATTGGAACAGCGGAATTTTTCTCTGGCGGCGTACGACGATTCAAGGGCTGCTCGCCAGGTTCCTGCCTGAGATCTGGGCTGGCCTCTGTCGAATCCGGGAGGGCTGGGGGATCGAGGACGTGCTGATCCGGGAGTTCGCAGCGTTCCGGAAGCTTTCGGTGGATTATGGGGTGCTGGAGCGAATGGACGGGAGTTTGGCCATGGTGCGCGGCGATTTCGCCTGGGACGATCTGGGTTCATGGGACGCATTGGCCCGGGTGCTTCCGGCTCGCCAGGACGGTAACGTGATCATTGGCGAGGTCGAACCGGTGAACACCTCCGGTTCGGTCATCATCTCGACGGGTCAGCGGGTGGCCACTGTTGGGCTCTCGGATATGATTGTCGTGGCGTCACAGGACGGTGTCCTGGTCTGCCCCAAAGGCAGGTCGCAGGAGGTGAGGCAGTTCGCGGGGGAGACGCGATGAGCAAGCGATGTGCGTTGATCACGGGCATCACAGGCCAAGATGGCTCCTACCTGGCTGAGTTCCTTCTGGGAAAGGGATACAAGGTTGTTGGGATGGCTCGCCGGGCCAGCACCGATCCATTTGAGCGGATCGAGCATATCCGCCATCTCCTCACCGTGCAGCAAGCAGATCTCCTGGACCAAGCGTCCTTGATCCATCTGATTCAGGACATCAGGCCTCACGAGATCTACAACCTGGCATCTCAATCGTTTGTCCCGACCTCGTGGGAGCAGGCAGTTCTCACGGCGGAGTTCACAGCCGTTGGCGTCACACGACTCCTGGAGGCGGTCCGCTTGGTGGATCCGGGGATCAGGTTTTATCAGGCCAGTACCAGCGAAATGTTCGGAAAAACATCCGAGGTGCCACAGCACGAGCGGACCTCGTTTTACCCGAGGAGCCCTTATGGGGTGGCAAAGCTCTACGGGCACTGGATTACGATCAATTACCGGGAGAGCTATGAGCTGTTCGCCTGCTCGGGTATCCTTTTCAACCACGAATCCCCGCGACGGGGCAAGGAGTTTGTGACCCGGAAGGTCACCGACGGCGTGGCGAGGATCACACATGGCCTTGCCACCGAACTTCGCTTGGGGAACTTGGAAGCCCGGAGGGACTGGGGGTACGCCGGCGATTACGTTGAGGCAATGTGGCTGATGCTCCAACAGCAGAAGCCGGATGACTACGTGGTCGCCACGGGCGAGACGCACTCGGTCCTGGAGCTCGTGGAGACGGCGTTCGCCAGGGTTGGCCTCGATTGGCGGCGGCACGTGGTGGAAGATCCTGAACTGAAGCGACCTGCAGAGGTCGATCGGCTTCAGGGCGACTATTCCAAGGCCAAACGCGTGTTGGGCTGGCAACCGAAGGTGGGATTCCGCGAGCTCATCGAGATGATGGTGGACGCTGACCTTCGGCGGTATGCCGAGGGCCTGTCAGGCGTAGGGCATACGAGGAGGGGGTAAGGCTCGATGCAGATCTGCGTGGTCGGGACGGGATATGTCGGCCTCGTGACCGGGACCTGCCTGGCCGAGATCGGCCATCACGTCGTCGGCGTGGACGATGACCGGCGTAAGATCGACACGCTGAAGGCTGGAGGCATCCCGATCTATGAACCGGGGCTTGACGAGTTGGTGGCGAGGAATCGGCAAGAGGGTCGCCTTGCCTTCACGGCGGAGCTGAAAGAAGGGATTGAGGCCGCCACAGTGGTCTTCATCTGCGTCGGGACGCCTCCACTGGAGGACGGCGACGCCGACCTGTCGGCGGTGGAGAAGGTGGCGCGACGGATCGGCGAACTGTCATCGTCCTACAAACTCGTCGTGGAAAAGAGCACGGTTCCCGTTCACACTGGGATGTGGATCGAAAAGACCCTGATGGTCTACGGTCACCGCGAACAGATTGAGTTCGACGTTGCCTCCAATCCCGAGTTTCTCCGCGAAGGCACCGCTGTCTCGGATTTCCTCCACCCTGACCGGATCGTGGTCGGGGTGGAACATCCCCGAGCGGAGCGGTTGCTGCTGGAGCTGTATGAGCCTATCGTGAACCGCACCTTCACCTGTCCCGTCCATACCAACTGTCGGGACGCTGGACCTGTCCCCTTCCTGGTCACCGATATCCGGAGCGCCGAGCTGATCAAGCATGCCTCGAACTCGTTTCTGGCCACAAAGATTTCCTTTATCAATAGTGTCGCGGATCTCTGTGAGCTTGTCGGCGCCGACGTTGAGCTGGTGGCGGCGGGCATGGGGCTCGATCGTCGGATCGGGCGCGCCTTCCTGAACGCGGGCCTCGGGTTCGGTGGCTTTTGTTTCCCGAAGGACCTTCAAGCGTTCGTGAAGATCGCGGAAAAATGCGGGCATGACTTTCGGCTGCTTCGCGAGGTTGATCGGATCAACCAGGCGAGAATCCGCCAGATGATCAGGAAGCTCAGGGATCAGCTCTGGATCCTGAAGGATAAGGTTATTGGGGTGTGGGGGCTGTCGTTCAAGCCGGATACGGACGACGTGCGGTATTCCCCTGCAATAGCCCTGATCAAGCAGCTCCTGACCGAGGGTGCGGTCGTCAGGGCCTACGACCCGAAGGCGATGGAGAAGGCGCGGGAGGCGCTCCCGTCGCTCGTGTGCTGCCAGAATCCCTACGAGGTGGCCTCCGGAGCCGATGCGCTGGTGGTGGCAACTGAGTGGAGGGAGTTCGAAAGCCTCGATCTCATGCAGGTGAAAGGTATGATGCAGCGGCCCCTCATTCTGGATGGTCGGAACCTGTTCGACCGGGAGAAGATGAGATCGATGGGGTTCGAATACCTGGGGGTCGGACGGTGAAGATAGTTCCGAGTTCCGAGTTCCGGGTTCCGAGTTGGAAAGATGTCCATGAAGCCGGAACCGGGCAGGTCCTTAACCCGAAACCCGACACTCGGAACCAGGAACGTGGACGATGCGTCGAACGCTGATCACCGGCGGTGCCGGTTTCCTGGGCTCCCACCTGTGTGATCGCCTGATCGAGGAAGGGCATCACGTCATTTGTCTTGACAACCTGATCACGGGCCAGATGAAGAACGTCGCGCACCTGATCGGCCATGACGCCTTCCGCTTCATCAAGCTGGACGTGACAGAGTACCTGCACATCGATGGCCCGTTGGATCATGTGCTCCACTTTGCCTCTCCGGCCAGTCCTGTCGATTATCAACGTCTCCCGATCCAGACCCTGAAGGTGGGTTCTCTTGGGACCCACAAGGCGCTCGGCCTGGCGAAGGCTAAGGGCGCCCGCTTTCTTCTGGCCTCGACCTCAGAGGTATACGGGGACCCCGTGATTCACCCGCAGCGGGAGGATTACTGGGGGAACGTGAATCCGATCGGCCCACGTGGAGTGTACGACGAGGCGAAGCGCTTCGCGGAGGCCCTGTCGATGGCCTATCACCGGTACCATGGCCTGGACGCGCGCATTGCGCGGATCTTCAATACGTACGGGACGCGCATGCGGCCCAACGATGGCCGCGTCGTGTCCAACTTCATCAACCAGGCGCTTCGGGGCGGGCCGCTGACGGTGTACGGGGACGGGTCGCAGACCAGAAGCTTCTGTTATGTCTCCGACATGGTCGAGGGACTGTACCGCCTGTTGATGTCGAACGAGACAGGACCGGTCAACTTGGGAAACCCGAAAGAGTTCACGGTCAGTGAGCTCGCCCATATGGTCCTCCAGGCGGTCGGCGGCCCCTCCACTATCGAATTCCGTCCGTTGCCCTTGGACGACCCGCGTGTCCGTCAGCCGGATATCGGGCTGGCAAGGGCGCGACTTGGCTGGGAGCCGCGTTGCCCTTGGACGACCCGCGTGTCCGTCAGCCGGATATCGGGCTGGCAAGGGCGCGACTTGGCTGGGAGCCGACAGTGGACATCGCGCAAGGGTTGGCCCTCACCATCGACTACTTTCGCAAGCAACTGGCGAAGCCTCTTTGAAGATCGCCTCGCTTGTTAGCCCCGATCCGAAAATGTCTAGTGGCATGAGTCGCGCAACCAGCGGGTCCTGTCGCGGTGATCAGCCCCCGCCGTCCTCGCTCAACCCATCCCCCAGTGGGGCCCTTCCGCTGCGGGCGCCGGGGGCGCCCGCTCACCGCGCCACCCGCTGCCCAGCCAGACATTCGCAGTCCTGTTAATTTCGGATTGGGGTTGGTTGTTCGATGAGTCCTGAAAGCCGGACAGCATAACCAGAGTTCGACTCCCACGCAGCACCAGTCCTCCCGCCATGAACCTTCCTGACCGCAAGG
>JACQEV010000153.1 GCA_016200385.1 Candidatus Methylomirabilota bacterium | reverse complement strand
GCTCTCCGCGTCATAGCGAACGGTACTGACGCCACCGCAATTCGGGCAGAGGGCCTGGGCGGCGGGGTTCCTGGCGGGATAGGCGTGGCGAACAAAGACATAAGATGAGAAGAGGTCAACCGGCTGCTCACATTTCGGACACGCAACGACCTTGACCCAGAAGTAGTACAGCACATCGGCGCTCTCACCTCGAGGGGGCTGCGAGCGGTAAAAGCGTCGAATTGTTGAGGCCACATCTTGCTCGATGGCCTGGAACGTTTCGACAATCCGTCGGCGCGGATGGACGGCCAAGGCGTTCTTAACAGCGAAATAGGCCACAGAATTGATGTCACGCCCTATAGCGCGTGCGCCCAATTTTAGGGCCTCACCGAGAGTCGTCCCGCTTCCCATGAAAGGATCAAAAATCACGGCGCCCGTCAATCGGGCGGGCTGGTAAAACATCTCTAAGATACCCGAGCCCTTTGGAGTAAAGGCAGCAAGCAAGATGGCGCGGAAAACCGAACCGAGCCGCTGCGCCCACCACTTATGGATGTGGTAAATGGGGCGGTTAATCTCCTTGCGCCAGCTTTCTAATTGGGCGATGTCGCTTAGATACTCGAAGGGGAACCGCGGGTCCTCGATGGCCCGCGTGCCCTCGAATGCCAGCACCATCCGGCCATAGGTCGTAGTTGGCTCCGCCACGCAGCTCGCAAGCGCATCCCTGAGGGTCTCGACCGCCCGGGCTGGCGAGGCTGTGATCGCATTGAGCCACTGAGGGGGAACACGCCCGGCCAAGAGCAGAAGCTCCTCGCTATCGGCACCTAGGGCGTGGGCGACGGCTCGGATCAGTGCGTTAGAAGGTGGGGCAAGTCCCCGCTCGACTCTGGAGAGATATGCAGGACTCACCTTAACCGTCTCTGCCATGTGGCGCAGCGGAAGGCCAGCTACTTTTCGGCGCCGTCGGATCTCCAGACCCAGATTCATAGCTTCATACTATGCAGCGTTGACTAATCTGTCAACAACGTTTTTCTTGTGGCCGCTTTGCATTTCATCTAAACTTTGGATTCAAACATAACTCTGTAGCAAATGTCAGCAAATCGACAATTACTGCTCCCTTGCCACTCCGAGGCCGACTCGGTCAGCCGAAGGAATCTCATGGCTCGGGACAGGCTGCACGATCTGTCGCAGTGAGATTGCCTCGCTTCGCTCGCAATGACGGGTCTCCGTTGTCTATTTTTGAAGAAGGTTGACAGATAGAACGCGACACACCAGCGATTGAAATGGGGAAGCTGAAGGCGATCATATTTGATGTGGATGGGACGCTGGCCGATACAGAGAGAGATGGGCATCTGGTGGCCTGCAATGAGGCGTTCGAGCGGATGGGGTTCGACATCCGCTGGACGTGGGAAGAGTTCAAGGAGCTCCTGAAAATCCCCGGCAATGCCAGACGGATGCGGCTGGCGCTCTCGGCCCGGACATCGCTCTCCGAGGCCGAGATCGACCGGATCGTGCCCGAGCTCTTTGCGCTCAAGAAGGAGCTCTACCTCAAGCGGGTCGGCGAGCTGCCGCTGCGGCCAGGGGTGCGGCGAATCATTCGGGAGGCGATTGACCGAGGCGTGCGGTTGGCGATCGTATCAGTGACAGATGAAGATCAGGTTCGTGCGCTTCTCAATGCCCAGCTTCCCGAGTCGCTCGGGCACTTCGACCCGATCCTCGGTAAACAATCAGGCGAAAAGAATGGCGCGTTGTATGCGGAGTGTGTGGCCAAGCTCGGATGCGACGCGTCTGAAGTCCTCGTGATCGAGGACTCCGAGAAGGGCTTCAAGGCGGCGAAGGAGGCCGGCCTCCCTTGCGCGGTGGTCTACAACGACTATACGAAGGGCCAGGTCTTCTCCAGGGCGGAGCTGGTTGTCCGGAGCCTTGAGCCTCTGGACCTCGACCTCTTGGAAAAGCTGTGCCTGGGTTGACCGACGAGGAACCACATTCCCTGCCTCGACTTGCTGGTCACGAGGACGCCACGGTGCACCAGTGATCTCCCGGACGAACCAGCGTGATGTTGGCTCCCATGTCGCGGCAGTCTACAGTGCCATGCAGGCGGAGTACGACCAGCTTGAGGATCAATTCTATTTCGCCGAGTGTTACGAGGTCTACCGCGATTGCGGTGGGCGGATCGCTCGCGCCAGGTCACACGGCCTGGCGCTTGACCTTGGGTGTGGGACAGGGAAGCAGACGATCCTGCTGGCACAACGGGAAGGCCCGGTAATCGGGATCGACATCTCTGGACGGATGATCGAGGCAGCCCGGAAGCGATGCAAGGCCCGGCAAAACGTCAACTTCGTGACCGGCGATATCACGAAGCTCCCCTTTGAAGACGGGTGTGCGCAGGCTATCCTGGCGTATGGCGATGTCATCGGCCACAACTTCACCGCGGTGGATCTGGTCCTGGCGGAAATGGTCCGGGTCTGCGCCCCTCGCGGCCTGATCTCGTTCGAGGTGGACTCGAAATGGTGCCCTGACCTGCTTTACCTCCCCAAGGAGCTGTGGCGGGCGATGACGACCTGGGGCGGGCACCTGCGGGAGTGGAAGGGGATGCAGTTTAAGACCTTCACTTGGCGAGAATTGCAGGGCCTCCTGCAGGCGCACGATCTGCGGCTGGTGGAGGTCCGAAGCATGAACATCCTGACAATGCTGATTCCCCCGTCGCTTCTCTTCCGGCGTAGGGAGGAAGCTCCGTATTTCGATGCCTTCTTCCGGCGCGTGATGGTGCTCGACCTGGCGCTGGGAAAGTTCCTCCGGTGCGGCTCCACCAGAATCGTGACGGTTGAGAAACCGGGATAGGTGCGAGGTGCGAGGGTAGGGGCGACCCGCCGGGTCGCCCATACGGCGTGGTGCGAGTTGCCATGAAGGACCGACCAATGCTCAAAATCACTTTGCACAAGGGAAGGGAGCGCCGGCCGCTGGCTGGACACCCCTGGATCTATCAGGGGGAGATTCAGCGGATCGAGGGGGACCCGGCTCCCGGTGAACTGGCAGAGGTCTGTGACGCCAGGGGCCGCTTCGTCGGGCGTGGCTACATCAATCCTCGCTCGCAGATTGCGGTCCGCCTGCTCACCTGGCAAGACGAGGCGATCGACGAGCTCTTTCTGCGCCGCCGCATTCAAGCTGCCATCGACCTCCGGAAGCGATGCGTAGCCGACGCCGAGGCCTATCGCGTGGTTTTCGGGGAGGCCGATCTACTCCCCGGCCTGATCGTTGATCGCTACGGGGAAGTCCTGGTGGTCCAGTTCCTCACGGCGGGGATGGAGGCGCTCAGTGGAGCACTGGTGAACCTCCTTATCGACCTTCTCCAGCCTCGGGGAATCTACGCGAGGAATGATGCGCCCGCGAGAGAGCTTGAGGGGCTCGAGCGGACGAGCGGGTTCCTCCGCGGACAGTTCGACACGCTCTTGCAGATCTCGGAGGGAGGGGTGCGGTTCTGGGTGGATATTGCCTCAGGACAGAAAACAGGGTGGTTCCTTGACCAGCGCGAAAACCGCTTGCGATTGCGGTCGCTCGTGGAGGGACGCGAGGTCCTGGATGCCTTCTGCTATACCGGCGGCTTCGGTGTGCATGCGGCCGTCGCAGGAGCCAGGTCTGCCGTGGGCATTGAACTCTCCAAGGAAGCGGCGGCCCTCGCTATGAGGAATGCGGAGTTAAACGGACTCGGGGAGCTCGTGCGGGTCGTCGAAGGAAATGCGTTCGACGAGCTGCGCTCGATGGACCGCGAGAGAAGGCAGTTCGACCTGATCGTCCTGGACCCTCCCGCCTTCACCAAGGGAAAAGAGGCCCTTGAGAGCGCGATACGAGGGTATAAAGAGATCAATCTTCGCGCCATGAAACTGCTGCGCGAGGGGGGAATCCTCATCACCTGCTCCTGCTCGTATCATCTCCCGGCTGAGCTGTTCAGGGAAATGCTGGTAGAGGCGGCCGCCGATGCCCATCGCCGCTTTCGAGTCATCGAGCTCCGCACCCAGGCTCAGGATCACCCGATCTTGCTCCACGTCCGGGAGACTCAGTATCTCAAGTGTGCCATTCTGGAAGCCATTTCTTAATCGCTCTTCCCTTTCGCGCTTTCGAGCGCCCCCGCAACCTTGCCTGAGATGCCGCTCCTGGCGATCTCAACCTTGACGTTCTCCGCGATCTTGACTTTGACCCGATTGTCCTCCCCGAACCCAATGATTGTTCCGTACAGTCCTCCCGAGGTCACGATCTGGTCTCCGGTCTTGAGGTTGTTGAGCATATCTTTGATCTCCCGCTGTTTCTTTTGCTGGGGGCGGATCAGCAAGAAATAAAAGACCACGAACATCAGAAGCAGGGGGATGAAGGCCGTGAATCCACCCCCAGGTCCTCCCCCACCGGGAAACCCCCCTGCGGCATACGCACTGTCCATTTCGTCCTCCTCTGACGGTTAAGGGTTCATGGTTGATGGTGACCAGTTGACGGGCTGCATTGCTGTTCTGTGAACTGTGAACCGTTGGCTGTGGACTTCTGTAAGAAGTCTGCCCGGAATGCGGCATAGGTCCCGTTCTCGATCGCCTGACGAATGTGGTTCATGAGCGTGAGATAGAAGTGGAGGTTGTGAAGCGTATTGAGTCGGAGTCCGAGGATCTCACCGGCCAGGAAGAGGTGCCGGAGATAGGCGCGGGAGAAGTGCCGACACGTGTAACAGTCGCAGTCAGGATCAAGCGGCTGCTCGTCCCTCGCATGCCGGGCGCCCTTGATGTTGATCCGGCCGCGGCTGGTGAAGAGGTTGCCGGTCCTGCCGTGCCGGGTCGGCAGGACGCAGTCGAACATATCCACCCCTCGTGCGACGCCCTCCACGATGTCCTCCGGCGTTCCGACCCCCATCACATAGCGGGGCCGATCGGTGGGCAGGAGCGAGGTGGTGTGGGCGATGGTGTCGTACATCGCGTCTTTCGGCTCACCGACGCTGAGGCCGCCCAGCGCGTAGCCGTCGAAGCCGATCTTCTGCAAGGCCTCCACGCCTTTTTCGCGCAAGCCCTTGACGGTACCGCCCTGTACGATGCCGAACAGGGCCGGCACGCCGTCGGGATGCGCCACCCGGGAACGTTCTGCCCACCGAAGGGTCAAGTGCAAAGCCCTCTGGAGATGATCATCGGTCGAAGGATAGGGCGCGCACTCGTCCAGGGGCATCACGATATCGGCTCCGAGGGCTTTTTGGACCTCGATGGCCAGTTCCGGCGAGAGAAAGTGCCGCGATCCATCGAGGTGAGACTGGAAAGTCACACCATCCTCCGATAGGCGGCGCAGCGGGGTCATGCTATAGATTTGGTACCCGCCACTGTCGGTGAGGATGGCGCCGGGCCAGGCCATGAATCGATGCAGACCACCCAGCATCTCGATGAGTTGATGGCCGGGACGCAAGTAGAGATGATAGGTGTTGCACAGGACCAACTGCACCCCTTCGGCCTCCAGTTCTTCGGGCGAGAGCGCCTTGACCGTTCCTTGCGTCCCGCACGGCATGAAGACGGGCGTTTCCACCCTGCCGTGGGGAGTGGTAATCCGTCCTCGCCGCGCTTCTGTCGCAGAATCGATCTTCAGCAGCTCAAAGGTCACAGTCTTGTCCTTCGCCCTCTCATGCGATGAGCATCGCGTCGCCGTAGGAGTAGAAACGGTAGCGTCGAGTGATCGCTTCACGATAGGCTGTCAGGATCGTGTCCCGGCCTGCAAAGGCTGAGACGAGCATCAGCAAGGTGGAGCGAGGGAGGTGGAAATTCGTGATCAGCGCATCGATGACCTTGAAGCGATACCCTGGGTAGATGAAGATGTCCGCCATGCCTGCTCCCGCTCTTACATCCCCATTGTGTGCGGCATCCTCCAGGGCTCGGACCGTGGTGGTGCCGACTGCAATCACCCTTCGACCCTCCCTCTTGGCGGACTTGATCGCCAGGGCGGTCCCCTCGGGAACGACATAGCGCTCTGGCTCCATCCGGTGCTGCTCAACCCGCTCCACGCGGACGGGCTGAAATGTCCCTGGCCCGACGTAGAGGGTAACGGCGGCGAAGGCGATGCCCCCGTTCTTCAATGTCTCGATGAGCCCTGGCGTGAAATGAAGGCCCGCTGTGGGGGCAGCGACTGCGCCTTCGTGTCTCGCATAGATTGTCTGGTACCGCTTGCGATCTAAAAAATCCGTGTTGAGGGCAGAGGAATCAGGCTCCAGCAACATCGTGTCCTCGTGCGCTGACCGCTGACCGCTGACCGCTGACCGCTGCCTTTTGATGTAGGGCGGAAGCGGCATCTGCCCGAATTGCCATAGGAGGCCATGCAGTCCTCCGTCGTGCGAGAAGTGGAGCAGATGACGCCCTTCTCGGCGCTTCTCCAATACCCTGGCCTCGATCTTCCCATCGGCCAGGACGAGGCGGTCGCCGACCTGGACCTTCTTGGAGTGCTTGATCAAAGCTTCCCAACAGTCCACCTCAATCTCGTGAAGCAATAGCATCTCGACCGCATGCCCCCGCTCTGACCGACCGAAGAGCCTCATGGGAAGCACCTTGGCATCGTTGATCACCAGCAGGTCTCCTGACACGAGGTGCTCTGGCAGGTCACGGAAGATCCCATGCCGCAGCGCGCCGGTTTTCCGATCCAGGATGAGGAGCCGCGAGCGATCGCGCTCGGGGGCAGGGGTCCGGGCAATCAGGTCGGCGGGCAACGCATAGTCAAAATCGGCTGTTCGAGGAGAAATAGACACGGGTGAGGAGTCTCCAAACGTCGCCGGGCAACTCACCGACGGCGGAAGAATGATAAGAGCAGCGTCAGGATCATGCTCAAGAGGATGGAGGTGGCGAGAGGGAAGTAGAAGGTGAAGTTCTTCCTCTGGATGTAGATGTCTCCTGGAAG
>JACQEV010000152.1 GCA_016200385.1 Candidatus Methylomirabilota bacterium | reverse complement strand
GTTCCGAAGACCCTGTCCCAGAGAAATTCCAGCACCGCGAAATTCTTCGATCCATTCTTGTGATGGAGAATATGCAGCGCCTGTTTTCTCCTGAACCATCCAAATCTTTTCAGCCACGGGTCCTTGAGGTGATATTGGACGTGCACATAGACATGCGCGTAGAAGGAAAGCGCGAGAGCGGATACATGGATGAGGAAAATGTCGAGGGGCAGCAGCAAATAATCTATGGATGCGACGACGGTGGCAGGCAGGACATAGTAGATCGTGAGGCTCTTCTCTTCATCTATATACTTCTCGGACACCATGAAATTTTTCGAATAGATGGCGTGGTGGTAGCGGAGATGATTCTTTCGGAAAACCCCTCCGAGCTTTCGATGTGCAACAACACAGTGGAGGAACGCTTGAATAAATGAGGCAATGTAGTGAGTGAGAACAAGGGTTGCGATATACACTAAGATTTTCGAGGCCATTGTCGTTCTCCAATCTGGGGATAACGTTCCCCTCGCTTCATGATCTGGCTCCTATCTCATCTGCCTAATCTGTTTATTGGCGATGGCTCTTCTCCGGGCAGCACAAAAGGCACCGAATGCGATATACAACGCGAGCGACCAAGGGAACAGTAACAACACCGTAATGAAAACGCCGTACATGCTATCCTCCTCTCGTTTCTCCTGAACTCCTTTTGTTAAGGCTTACCCCACCGGCTGGACAGGATTTCTGATGAGCCAGTGACGATTGCCAACCCCTATTGAGAGCAACGCAGATGCCAAGACAGACTACCTTAAAAAACAAATACTTACCGAGGTAGTGGGTGAGAAATCTGCGGTAACTGGATGTGGGTTGGCCGGCGATGGGGGAAACCTCGGCAGTGGGGAGGGTTATGAATGGCTGGCGCCACGGGAGGGACCGGAGACGCGAATTGGCCCTTCGCAGATCCTTGAAGGATCGCGGCCCTCCACAGACCGGTAGCTTCAGGGGCTTAGCCTTAACGGGAGTCCAGGAATCCTAGCAACGGGGGGAATTTCGAGACTATCCTTCCAGTACGGATGAGCTGCTCGCACGCCTGAGGCCTGCCGGTCCAATGCAGTTGGGGGCGGAGATGGTGCTCCTGGTGATACCCTTCATTGCAGAAGAGGGAGTTGTAGATCCGGCCGTAATAGCTTACCGAGTTAGCCATGCGGTTCTCCGGTGAAGCCCCGAAGTGTTCATAGTAATTTTCTAGATGCGCGAGAAACCATCCGAAGTAGAAGGTGGGTAAAAAGAAGAAGACAACATACCGCCAGGATACGAACAGGTGGCCGGCAAGGCCGAGGATGCAGGCCATCAGTTCAAAACACAACTGCATTCGCTGCCCTTTTCTTCTCGCCTCGCGGTAGGCCTCGGAAGTGCCGCGCCGAAACAGCCCCAGGCCGGAGTACGCGATGACATCTTCATGCTCTCCCTGCTTGCCGAAGGCGTACGTCGAAGAATGGTCTTTCGTCAGGCCGTTTTCCCCCTTGCGATCATTTTCATAGCGATGATGGTTGAGGTGATGGAACCGGTAGAGGGTCTGGGGAAGTCCTAAATTGATCGAATTGATCGCAGCATAGAGCCTGTTCATCAGTTCATGCTTGAACCAAGGTGTATGCAAGAAATTGTGGGTGGCGACAATGGGGTTGTACCAGAACAGCAGCAAGCTCACTGGCCACAACAAAAAAAGCTGGAGCAGGCTGCGCTCGTTCCAGTTCGCGGCGAGCCAGATATTTACTGACATCTGTGCGGCTGTAACGAGCAGGGGGAACAGATCGCGTCGGGAGTATTTCCAGATGGTCATTGGCGGCCTTTCCGAACCTCTGAGATTCCACTCACGCTCCATATCACTCAATACTCTGCTAAGCGACTCACTTGATCACTTCCTCGATCACAAAGTTGGAGTACAGGAAAGACCGATCGCGCCACAGGAGCCGCCGCGCACGCTCACGGTCCGAACGAAGGTGAGCTTCGAATGAAGCTGGCCTTTCTCGTCGTACCAGCAGGTTTCGGTAGCAGAGCCTTGCCCCCGGCGTGGCGACGCGCCATAACTGTTGCAGCAACTGTTCGTAGGTCTGCTCGTCCACCCACTCGAAGACGTTCGACAGCGCGAACTTGTCGAAGCTGTGCGGCTCTGATCGCGAGATGAACTTCTCGAGCTCATCCGTGAGGATCCGGACGCGGCCCGCGTTCTCCTTGAGCAGATCGAAATAGTGCGGATGCAGGTAGCGCGGCACCGCATTGTGGTTAAGGTACCTCCCGAAACAGATTTGCGTAAGGAAGTAGTTCTCCCGGACCGGGAGATCTGTGAGCGCATGTCTGGCCACGCCCAGCCACTGTTTGCCGAACGACCCGACGCCGTTAGCATACTTGAAAAACTCCGGGTCTAGGCCGCGCTTTCCGAGGACCCGGCGGGAAAAGAAAATGCGGACGAAGAGCCTCCACGTGGCGCTATCCCAGCGGGATCGATAGAACTCCGCCTGCGTCTCCAAGGACTGCCGCATCAGATCGCGCAATGTTCGATCACCCACGACGAACTTCAGGAGCCGTCGAAACATCCCAAGGTACAGCTCAAAGCGGCCGGCTTGCAGGACCCCGCTCTGAATCATGTGTTGGTTCCGATCCCAAAACGATCTCGCCTCGGGCGACAGAAGGCTCCGGACCTTTGCGTAAAGGGCCGTTGCGCTGACGTGGTTGGGGCTAGGCTCTTCGATGAACTTCACCCCCAGCAGCGTAAGAAATTCTTGATGAGAGAGCGCCCGGATCCCTGCGAGTTTCAGCTCCATGATCCAACTCTGGACCGGGTTCATGTCTATTGCGATCAGCTCTCTTGGCTCTGTCGTCAGGAGACTTAGGGCGTTACAGCCCCCAGACGTCACGACGACCACGCGGTCACTGGGGGCGATCTGCAGCGCCTCGATGTCCAGTTCCGGATCTTCCCAGCTCTGAGCGAAAAGTAGGTTTTCGAAAACCGGGCGTTCGTGAATCTGACTCTCCATGATCACACCAGCGAGCAGTCGTGGTAGGCCGGGCCCGACCCGACTGGCAGCCTTCCCGACTGTCCTGCGATTTGAAATACGGCAAACACCGACCGGAAGCGGAACCCGATCCGGCGGCGGACCTCCGCCGCGATCGGGCACAGCGGGTGTGTCGCGAGTTGGAAGCAGTGCGCGTCCCGACGCCAACCGAGACGGCAAAGCAGCCGGTGGAACGACCTCTCATGGCCCGGAGCGAAAGCGGGCTCGGTCAGAACGTGCACCACGAGCTCGCGCGCCTCGGTTTCCGCGGCGGCATCCAGGCCGGGATTGACCAGCGACACCGCCCGCATCGCGGCGCGGATCCCGAGGTGCGGATGGACCAGCATCAGACGGCGGATCCTCTGCTGTCTCCAGACACCCACGCATGCGACGATGCGTCCGTTGACGTGCTCGGCGAGGATCGCGGAATCCTCGCGCCGGGCCAGCACCTCAGGCGTCAGCGGCTCGAAGAAGGAATGATGTGCATAGAACCGGTTGACCAGCTCACACACCTGCTCATGGTCGGAGGTAACCTGGGGCTCGCCGCGGCCAAGCGCAGGCAAATAGAACAGGTCGTACGGGGTTTCGTACAGAAGCCTGAACCTGCGACTTCGGAGGACTCGTCGGGGGCCGTCGTTATCCTGGGAATACACCCCGGTAAGAAACTCGATGTCCGGCGTCAGCGTTTCTTTGAGCAGGCGGGAGAGGGCGAGGATTGACAATCCCCGGCCGCGCATAGACGATTCGACCACGGCATCGCTGACGTAGAGCGCGCCGCGCCCTGCCAGCGTCTCCGGGCACAGGCTGAAGGAGCCGACGGGCCGACCCTCCCACTGGATGAGGTACAGCCGGTAGCCCGGCTTGCAGAACGGGGCGGCGTCGAAGTAGTAGGGAACCTGACCCTCCACGGGATTCTCGCGCCAGAGGGCCTCGATGATGGCAGCGTCAGATTCGGTTGATGGCCGCAGCGTCAGCATGGGGTTTCACCTCCAGAATGTCCCGGGATGCCATCTCCTCGAGCGTCTCACGGCGACGCACGAGCCGCGCCTGTCCGTCTGAGACCATCAGCACGGCCGTCCGCGGGAAACCGAAGTTCGCTTCAAGCGCCAGGAAGTAGGCTCCGGAGTCCATGACCGCGATAACGTCGCCCGGCTTCAACGGCGGCATCTTCTTCCTGCGGTAGATCCAGTTCGACGAGAAGCAGACGGGCCCGACCATCCTCACGTACTCCGTGGGCGGCGCCGCGACGTCATTCGCCAACAGAACCTCGTGATACTCGTAATAGAGCGGAAAGGCGCACGTACCTGCCCCGCCATCGGTGATCACCCACTTGCCCACGCCAGAGCGCTCCTTCACCGTGCCCACCGTCAAGATCAGGACCTGGGCGGGGCTGGTGATGGCCCGCCCCGGCTCCAGGTAGAGCGTCGGGAGGGGCAACCCTTGTCGCGTGAAAAAATCCTTGATCGGTCCGCACATCTCTGGCGCAAAAGCAAGGGCTTTCGGTGCCAACCTGGGCAACCGGCCCCAGCCTTGATAGGCCAGAAACTCCAGGGTGTCGAATTCCTTCGAGGTGCTCACGCCAAAGCCCCCGCCGAAGTCGAAGATGCGGGTGTCGAAGCCGGCCGCTCGCGCCTGCAGGAAGGCCGGCGCGATTCGCCTGAAGGCCTGGACGTAATCCTGTGGATGCCGAATGCCCGTGCCGATGTGGGCGTGCAACCCTGCATAGCGGAGGAACCTGGACCTGCAAATGACGTCCAATACGAGACCAAGCTCGCCGGTCCGTAGATCCAGGCCAAAGACGCTCCCTTTCCGCGACCCCGTGGCCGAGGCACTGTTCATCCCGCGCGGGACGTAGTCTGGATTTACGCGGAGCAGGACCTGGACGTCGGTGCGGATGTCGTCCGCGATGGCTTCGAGTCGCGCCAACTCTGGCACCGAATCCACAACCACCGCGCCGACTCCGTCTGAGATCGCTCGCCGCAGGAGCGTATCGCTCTTATTGGGTCCATTGAGCAGGATCCGTCTGGCTGGCATCCCCAGCCGGCGGGCCAGCCAGAATTCGAAGTCACTCATAACTTCGGCGCCAAAACCCTCCTCGAAGATCGATTGCACCAGCGCGGCGACGGAATTGCACTTCAGCGCATAGAAGAGCTCGACCTCCGGGTATTCCTTCTCGAATGCCTCGCGCAGCGAACGCGCGCGCCGCCGCAATAGATCTTCGTCCACGACATGCAGCGGCGTGCCGTACTGCCGCGCAAGGTCGACGGCACTGGCGCCGCCGATCACAAGTTCGTTCTCGGGGCCACGCGAAAAACCCCACTCTTCGATATGCATCAGAATCTCCGATTGAACCCCGGCTTGATGATCCCGGTTTTGAGCAGGATCGGAAACATCGCCAACTGGATAAGAATATTCGCCAGCAAGAGCCAGTAGATCACCTTCGGTGCCTCCTTGAGCCAGAGCATGATGGGGATCACGAACAGGAAAAGCATATAGTTCGTGATGCTCTGCCAGCCCGGCTGCCAGTGCGTCGTGACGAGACTGGTGATCGGGAAGCGGACCGGCAGCAGGACGAGAGCGATGAGTCCAACCGTGTACACCGTGGTCACCACCGGTCCAAGCTCCAGGAAATAGCACAGGAAGACCGAGCTGAAAATCGGGGGCGCGCCGATCGAGTAGCCGAGTGTGAGCAGATTCGCCTTCATGCTGTACTTGAGTGTTGCGGCAAGCGTGGCCGCGATGACCAGCAAGAACCCATACGGCTCGAGGAAGAGGCCCGTCTTCCAGAAGAAGACCATCGGGACGAAGGTCAGACCGACGAGGTCGTGGATGTAGTCGATGATTTCGCCCGAGATGAGAGGCATCCGCTGCTTCACATTGAACAGCCGCGCGAGCGTCCCATCGGTAAAGTCGACCAGCAGCACCCCGATCAGGAACCTGGCCGCGGTGTCATAGTCCCCTTCGACTGTGGCCTTCAACGAAAGCGCCGCGAACGCGAGGCCGGTCAGCGTCCAGAGGTGGATGAAGAACGTCCAGTGGTAAATCGAGGTACGATGTTCCTGCTCGGCAACGAGGTCCTGAATGCTCATAGGGCTCTCCTCTTCAAACCCAGGTGGACGAAGACCAGGTTGAACGCGATATGCACAAGCGAGCATAGGAGCAGTGCCGTGACGACCACCTGCCACGGCGGGGTCCACACGATCGCCAAAGCCAGCAGGCAGCCGATGACAGAGTCGAGCTGATCCAGCGTCGTGAACAGCCAGTATATGGTCCCTATGGCCTGTTGCCCGGGTGGCACCCCACACTGCCGCTTAAGGAAACTGTTCGGAAGTTCTGCGACAATAAAGCCCAACCCGAGCAGGCCGCCCCACAGCCACGCATTCACCGCCCCGTAGTCGAAGAGTTCCAGCGTCCTGACGCGGACAACCTGCTGGAGCGCCATGCCGACTGAGGATCCCGCGATCATGACGATCGCGCCACGACATGTCTTGTTGTTCCCAAACAACCGTTCTCCTCGAAACCTTCGCCCGAAGTCGAGGGGCATTGTGAGCGAGCTCAGGAAGTTCCAGCGGATGACGACGATGTGGATCGCCGCTGCGAGCATGACCGGTGCTGCAAGCCAGAGAAGTTTTGCGCAGAGCAAAACGAGTTCACTCGGAAAGGTCCACATATCCATTCTCCCCATCGACCCGTACGACCTGACCATCGCGCAGGATGCGGGTTGCGCCGGCGACGTTCAACACCGCCGGAATTCCGTATTCCCGGCAAATCACAGCCGCGTGAGAAAGCAGCCCACCCGTCTCTGTCACCACCGCACCGGCGATGTTTAGGAGCGGGGTCCAACCGGGATCGGTGAACGGGCAGACGAGGACGTCGCCCCGCTCAAGGCTTCCGGAGTTCTCAAGGGTCGTCACAACGCGGACCCGGCCTGACGTAACACCCGTGCTGCAGCCGATGCCCATGAGCCGATGGCCGTGGTTTTCGACCGGGGCCAAGGCAAACCCGCGGCCCACCTCATTAGGCGGCACGAAATTGCGGTACATCTGCTCGTAGTCCCTGCGCTGCTGCACCGTGGCCTGACGAGATACGGCGAGGGCCTCGTAGATCTCGCGGTACGTCAAATAGAACACGTCGCCGGCCGAGCGCATGTATCCCGCCGCCGCGGCCCGACGACCGATTTCCAGAGCGAATCGCCGGATCAGGGCGTAGATCCGAGTCGAGAGATCGCGCATCTGCTCCCGCAGCCACAGGTATTTCCGGAGGCGAGCGAGTTTCTTCTCGAAGCCCCTCCGCCGCCACGGGGCGAACAGGCGCTTCGCCCGTTCAAATTCCTCGGTGAACTGTACGCGCTGCCTGCGGTTCAGCTCTTCGGGGCTTTCGGCCCCAACCAGCTTGCCCACCATAGCTTCGATGAATTCGGCCTCCTCGCTCCAGCGCGGTATGCGCAGATCGAGCTCTCGTCGGCTGTGGTAGCCGTAGTGCAACAGGAACGAGTCCAACGTGACGGTCGTGTGGTTGGCCATTTGCCAAAGTTCCTGGACGCATTCGAAATGTCTCAGGCCATCCAATCCACCGACAAGCCCGCAATATGAAACCGGCAGCCCGTCAATTGAGGATTTGAGGTCGAGCTTTGCGATCGACGCACAGAAGATGGTCCGAAAGTAATTCTCTTCGACGGCCAGGTATGCGACCTCCAACAAGTCTTTGAATCTCCCAACCAGAGCATGATCACTTATGGATCGCGGATCGAAATCGAACTGCTGCCAGAAGTCCGAACCCATAAGCTCGTGATCCCGGGCTTCCTGCGCTTTGAACACCCGTCTGGCGGCAAGCACTGTCGGGATTGCCTTCAAGATATTCCAGAGGTTGACCGGCGTACGGGCACCATCACCAGAATATTTGGGCTGAACTGCGAGATCGCGATCGAATTCGCGTTCGACGAAGCCCGGCAGCTTCATCACGCAGCGCTTCACTGCGCCCAGGTTCCAGTAGGGCCTGCCATAAAATACCCGCGCCGCTTCGAAGTCGCCATCGAGGAGCCTGAGCTCCCTCAGGTAGCCCTTCAATGCACGTTCCCAGATGCATTGGTACAAGCTCCACACAAGCGGTGTCACGACGTCACTGGAGACTCCCCCGTCCCGGAAATCCGCGTTCGTCCACTCGCCGTCGATCCCCGCAAAGCAGAGGCGCGTTATCGGACGGGCCTGCAAGATGTAAAGGCGGCCGTGCTCAATCGCCCACTCGATGTCCTGCGGAGCCCCCTTCAGCTCTTGGATTCGGCGCCCGATCTCGATGAGTTGCTGAACCTGTTCCTGTGAGAGCAGGTCACTCTTATTCGTCGCGCGACCATGGCGAACGGGGATCTGCACGCCCGACCTGTGACCCGCCAGCAGCTCGTCCGCGAGGCCGGCGCATCCCTCGATCAGCATCTCGTCCTCGCTACCGTTCACCGGGTGGACTGTGAAGAGAACGCCCGCAACCTCGGCATTCACCATGCGCTGGATGATCACGGCCATCCGGATTTTCGAGGCGTCGATGCCTCGGGCGGAGCAATAGGCACGTACTGCCTCGCTGTGGGCGCTTGCCCGGCACTCTAAGACCGCCTCATCCAGCGATTTCACGGTCCGAATGTTGAGAAAGCTCTTGAACTGCCCGGCAAACGACACGCCCACGAGGTCTTCTGCCGTGGCGGAGGAGCGAACCGCGACGCAGCCGCCAAGAGCTTCGAGGATCGATTCCCCCGGCACACTTGTGCAACGAGTGGGGAGAACAAACGTCACGGGAACCGGAATCCCGCCACGCGCCAGTTCCGCAAGGCTGACCGCCTTTGAGCCGGCCTCATCGACCGAGGTCACATCGGACAGCGGGACGAGGAGATCGAGGTCACACGTGTACATGGACTGCTCCCAGGACCGCCTGCCTCTTGTAGTCTGCGAGTGCGAATCCGTGTTTCTTCGCCAGCGTCGAGATGCGTCGGACGTGTTCTGGAGTGATATCGCCTGTGAATGAACGATCGCAGATATTCTCAAGGGCGAGGATTATCCCCTCGGCCATGCACGCAAACGCGAGGCCCGGCGCGATCGGGAACCCGACGATGCTGTGATCCTCGCCGTTCGGCATCCGGGCGAGGCCTCCCCGAATGACCTGAATGTCCGGGCGACCCGCTGCATCTACTCCCGCCGGAACTGAGAGATCACAGACCAGCGCGCCAAGCGCCAGGTGTTCGCCGCGAAGGGCGGGGACCGGAGCATTCACCGCCACCACGACGACATCGGCGGCGCGGCAATCGCTGACCTCGGTCGAAACGTGCGCGTTGGGAAGCCCCAGTCCCACCATTCTGGCGATCGAACTCGGCGTGTCTCGGCCGATCAGCATGATCTCGGCACATCGCCCGTAGAGGAGCTGGCTGACCGCGGCACCGATGTTCCCGGAGGCCCCTACCACCGCCACGGTACGATGCCTCAAATCAGGTACCGCGCGCTCGATCGCCTCCAGTGCCAGCGCAACCGCGTACGAGTTTCCCGTCGCCACACCGATCGAGCGCGGCCGCACAGCGAGCCCGTTCTTCATGACAATCGAGGTGTATTGTCCGAGCACTCCAATCTGGCAGCCAAGGTGCTCGGCGACGTCCAGCCCATGTTCCACAAGCCCGCGCAGCCATGCTGTCTCGCGCGCGTCGATGAGTTCCTTGATCCGGCAGGCCGTGAGCGGCAACAAGATCGCGTTGAAGCGCGCGGCCTGGCCCGTACGGGACGTCACGTCAATCGAATCCAGGACAACGGGCGTCACGCGTCGCTCAAGATGCCGCAGATACGCGTCCCGCTCCCCAAAGGAGAGCGCGGCGAATCCAGGCTCTAGGCTTACCAGATCATCGGCGTCAACCAGGTGACAGAGCCATCCGACGCGCGGGGCGCTTGTGGGTCGGTCGCTGCACGCGGCCAACCAGCCTTCGCGGACTTCGTTGGATCTCGGGATGCATCCCGGCAAGAAGTAACGCGTGAGCCCCAACGTGTCGCCCGAACGGACCTTTTCGCAGACGTCGCGTAGCGCTGCGACAAAGCGTCCCAGCTCCGCACGTGGCGTTACCACCGGAGGCTGGATCCGCAGCGTCATCGGGTTGCTTAGTGTCGGCGCAATGCGGATCCGGTGCCGATGGTAGAGGTACCCCGCCGCAACGAGGGCCAGATCGCTACCAAGGAGCCGCAGCAGGAATCCGCGATCCGGCGGCGCGAACTCAATGCCAATCATGAGGCCCAGTCCCCTGACTTCCCGGAGAACTTCCGGGTACTCTGAAGCGAGCAGCGCGAGCTCCTGCTTCAGCCAGCGACCGTTCTCGCGGCAGGTCGCGAGCGTTTCTTCAGTCAAAAGATCGAGAACCTTCAACGCGACGGCCGAACTGAAATCGTCGTCCGCGAACGTGCTCGTATGGATCAGGCCGAGCTCGGGGCGGTAGCGCTCATTGCGCACGAGCAAAGCTGAAATCTTGGCGATACCCCCGCCCAGCGCCTTAGAGAGAATCAGCAGGTCAGGCTCAACACCGTAGTGCTCGCAGGCGAGAAACTTCCCCGTGCGGCCTAGGCCGGTCTGACATTCGTCAATAACCAGGGCCACCTCCGTGCATAGTTCCCGCGCAAGCGAGACGAACTCTTGCGTAAGCGGCACGACTCCTCCCTCGCCTTGAATGAGCTCCAGGAAGAGCGCCGCAGGCCGGTGGCGTTCGAAGACTTCGCGCAGCGCTTTCATGTCGTTCGGAGGAACGCGCAGCACCTCCAGGCCCGTCTCGAAGCCCTCGCGAAAGGCGGGATTCGCCGTGAGCTGAAGTGCGCCAAGGGTCTTCCCATGGAACGCGCCTTCGAGCGCCACGATCGGGCCCTTTCGTTCCAGCATCACGTGTTTGATCGCCGCCTCGACGGCCTCTGTGCCACTGTTCGCGAAAAGCACGTGGTAGGCGCCGCGCGAGAGCCGCGCAGCCAGCTCACCGGTGAGCGCTTTGATCGAACCCTGAGCGTGGATCGGTCGCTCCCCGCGCAGGTAGTTGACCGCGACGTTGACGAGTTCCGGGTGGTGATGACCGAAGAAGAGCGTCCCATAGCCTCCGACCAGATCGAGCACCGGCTCTTCCGAGCCGCGCGGCCAGAGGTAACAACCCGAGGCCCGCTCGAAGGTGATATCGAGGTGCAGCAGCTCGAGCAGCTCCGCGAGTTTCGGGCGAACAAGCATCCGATACGCTTCTGATCCGTTCATAGCGCCTCCCGAAAGCGGCAGGGGAGGCGCAACGCCGATCTGTTGTCGCTTTGTGCAGGATAGTGCAGAACATGTCCCCGCCGGCGAACATCTCGTTCCTTTTCGATTTGGTGCGACTGACTGACGCCCTGCGGCCATCGTCTCCCCAGCCCTGCGGACTGCAGGCGTGCTCTTCCATGGAAGGCGACGGGCAAATTCTCTTAGTGGCTCGTTCATCTCGCTTTCCTCCGCTGGTTGCTAGTGCTCTAATTCAAGTTGTCCCGGCTTAGACTGCTCTTTCCTCACTTCGCCTGCGAGACAAGAACCGGCCCTTCGATCCTAATGATGTGGTCGCACGACTTATAATGGAGAGAAAGCTGACTTTTCCTCTCCTCACTCTACCTGCGCGCGATGGTCCTTCTTCGAGCAGTTCGGAGCGCATCGAATCCCAAGTAAATTACAAGCGACCATTGGAAGACCAACAGCGCCGCGACCAACACCAGATACATTTTTTCTCTCCTTCGACCTCGAGGTTGATGGCTCTCTCTGTGGTGCCTAAGACTCTTTACGCGTCAGAGATCATTTCCGACAAGTCCTTTGAGCAACACGGATGCCAAGAGCGAGTGCTTGAAAAAACGCAACGTTAGGACTATAGTGGGGGAAACTTCAGCGGCGAGTGGGTGGGGGATCAAGGGGAATTGGGGGCAACATCGGCACCGGAGGGTCGCGGGGAGTGGGCACCAAGAAAGATATTGGACAGACGGACCCGCTCGCTGAGTTGATGGGGGAGAGCCCGGGGATCGAGGCTCTCCGGGAGAAGATCGGGCGACTGCTCCATCACCAGCCCGAGACCCGCCGCTTCCCTACTCTTCTGATCCACGGCGAGACCGGCACGGGCAAGGGCCTCCTCGCCAGGCTGATTCACCGCGCTGGTCCACGTGCCGATGGCCCGTTCGTGGACATCAATTGCGCAGCGATCCCCGAGACCTTGCTTGAAGCGGAATTATTCGGCTTCGAGCGCGGGGCGTTCACCGACGCCCGACAGGCCAAGGTCGGGCTCTTCCAGGCCGCGAACCGCGGGACGATCTTCCTCGACGAGGTGGGGCTCCTGCCCGAGGGGCTGCAGGCCAAGCTCCTGAAGGTGATCGAGGAGCGGGCGGTCCGCCGGCTTGGAAGTACGCGGAACGAGCCGGTGGACGTCTGGATCCTCACTGCCACGAACGAGGACCTGGCCAGCGCGATGCGCGAGCGGCGCTTTCGCGAAGACCTCTACCACCGGCTGGCGGTCCTGACCCTCTGGGTGCCGCCGCTACGCGAGAGGGGCCAGGACATCCTGCTTCTCGCCGAGCATTTCCTCGAGAGAGCCACCGCCGAATACAACCTGCCTCCAAAGACCCTCTCTCCTGACGCCCGGGCCGCCCTCCAGGCCTACAGATGGCCCGGCAACATCCGGGAGCTGAGTAACGTCATCGAGCGAGTGGCGCTCCTCTCAGAGGCGCCGCAAGTGACTGCCAGGATGCTCGGGCTCCCGGAGGCCGCCCTACCGGAATCGCGCGAGCCTGCGCCCAGGGACGAGGCGATCCCACTCAAGGACGCCGTCGGCAGCGTGGAGCGGGCCCACCTCCTCGAAGCGCTTCGCCAGGCCAACTGGAACATCACTCGCGCCGCTGGCGGGCTGGGAATCTCCCGCGATACCCTCCGCTACCGGATCGTCAAGCACGGTCTTCGCCCGGAGGGGCCACGGCCTCGCCACCATCGGAGGTCCACGTCACCTCCAGCGCCCACGCCCACGGTGCCGGTCGTCGCTCCTGTATCGGGTGCTGCGCCCGCCGGCGTCCGTTGGGAGCAGCGGCGCCTGACGCTGCTTCGCGCCGCCCTGGTTGTGCCCGCGGCAACCGACCCTTCACTTCACGCCAGCCGCGCACTGGAAGTCCTCGTTGAGAAGGCACAAAGCTTCGGCGGGCGCGTCGAGGAGCTGAGCCCGACGGGGATCGTCGCGGTGTTCGGACTTGAGCCGGTCGAGGATGCGCCGAGGCGTGCGGCGCACGCCGCGATGGCCATCCAGAAGGCCGCGGAGCGAGCCCGGCGTGGGGGCACTGAGCCGCTGGCGTTCAGGATGGGAATCCATGTCGATCAGTTTCTGGTGGGGCAGACCAGCGGCTCAACCGAGATCGACCTGGAGGCCAAGCGCCAGGCATGGACGGTGCTGGAGGTGCTGGTGACGGACGCCGAGCAAGACACCACCGTGGTCAGCGAGGCGGCTGCGCCTTTCCTCGAGCGGCGCTTCGACCTGGTGCCGCTGGGTGGCTCGGAGCTGGGGCAGGGGAAGGCCTACCGCTTGGTTGGGCATGAACGAACGGGACTCCGGTTCGGAAGGCGCATGGCTACCTTCGTGGGGCGGCGCCACGAGTTGGAGCTGCTGCACGGCCGACTGGCCTCCGCAATGGCGGGGCACGGGCAGGTGGTCGGGATCGGAGGCGAGGCTGGGATCGGCAAATCGCGGCTCCTGTTCGAGTTCCGACAGAGCCTTGCCGGGGAGCGGATCACATTTATCCGGGGCCGCTGTCTCTCTTATGGGAGCGCCATTCCCTATTTTCCGATCCTCGACATGTTCCGCCGCAACTACAGGATCACCGAGACCGACCGCCCCGAGATGATCACTGAAAAAGTCCGCTTCCTGCTGCAGCAGGTGGGGATGGATCCGGAGGAGTGGGCGCCATACCTCCTCCAGATTTTGGGGGTGAAGGAGGGGACAGAAAGACTGGCCCCGCTCCCCCCGGAGGCGATCAAGTCCCGGACCCTCGAGGCTCTTCGGCAGATGAGCCTCATAGGCAGTCGGGAGAGACCGACTGTCTTCGCGGTAGAGGATCTCCACTGGGTGGATAAGGCCTCGGAGGAGTGTTTTAATTTACTGGTCGAAGGTCTGGGCGGCGCCCGCATCCTGTTCCTCTGGACGTACCGTCCCGGATATCAGCCGCCCTGGATGGACAAATCCTATGCGACCCAGATGGCCCTCCAGCCCCTCTCGCCGCAGGACAGCCTCAGCGTTGTGCACTCAGTCCTCCAGACCGAGCAGGTCACCGAACCTCTCGCGCAACTGATCCTGGGCAAGGCTGAGGGGAATCCCTTTCCAGGAGGGCCTCCTGGCGCGAATTAAGCGCCTTTCCGACGAACCAACGCGGCTCCTTCAGGCAGCCGCCATTCTGGGGCGGGAGGTTTCCTTGCGCCTGCTGGGGGCAATCTGGGAGGGACCGGGCGCCCTCGACCCGCATCTGAGGGAGCTCACCAGGCTGGAGTTTCTCTATGAGCAAACCTGGGCCGCCGAGCCGGTGTACGTTTTCACCCATGCCCTGACCCAGGAGGTCGCCTACGAAAGTTTGCTCATCCCTCGCCGCCAGGCCCTTCATGAGGCTGCAGGCAGGGCTCTGGAGGCCCTGTATGCGGACCGCCTTGACGAGGCCGATCGACCGGCTCGCATATCACTACTCCAGGACCGAGAGGGCCGACAAGGCCGTGGAGTATCTGAGGCGCTTTGCCAAGAAGGCGGCCCAAGGGCATGCCCATACTGAAGCCATCAGAGCATTGCAAGAGGCCCTCGCGCACGTCGAGCGGCTGCCGGCACAGGAGCGCGACAGTTGCCTCCTGGATCTCATCCTGCGCCAGGCCTCCCCCCTCATTTACCTGGGCCGATTCCAGGAAGTCCAGGAACTCCTCCTGCGCCAGCAGCAACGCCTGGAGCATCTCCAAGACGCCTCTCTGGCCGGACACTATTATTTCCTGCTCGGTCGTGCCTCTCTATTCTTAGGAGATGTCGAGCAGGCGGTCCAAAGCGCGGCGCGATCCATTACAGAAGCGACGCGTTGTGGCGACAAGGCGACCATGGGGAAGGCCTACTATTTGCTGGCACAGGAGGCCCCCCTGTCCGGGCGAGGGCGTCAGGGAATCGAGCACGGCCAGCAGGCGGTGGCTCTCCTGGAGCCGACTGGGCAGCAGTGGTGGATCGGCCAGGCGCACTGGGTCGTGGGGCTTAATCACGCCCAGATGGGCGAATTCGAAGAAGCCCTGCAGGCTGAGGCGCGGGCCTACGCCATAGGAGAAGCCACTGGAGACCGCCAGCTACAGGCTTCTGCCGCCTGGGCCTCTGGGCTCATCCGCGCGCTGATAGGAGACTGGGAAGCGGGGATCGAGGCGTGTCAGAGAGGCTTGCAACACTCTCCGGATCCACTCAGCATAGCGGTCGCTTTGGGGTGGCTGGGCCACGCGTACCTGGAGAAGGGAGATTTCGCCCACGCGATTCCCTTGCTCCAGCAGTCGGTCCAACAGCTCGGTCAATTTCCCTTCGCCCAATTCCAGGGATGGTTCATGATATGTCTGGCCGAGGGTCATCGTCTAAACGGTGAGATCGAGAAGGCGCTAGACCTTGCCAACCAGGGACTCGCAATCACCAAGGGCGCGAAGTCTTTATACGGGGTCGGGTGGTCCCAGCGGGCTTTGGGCCGAATCGCCCTGGCCAGAGGCTCGCTTTCTGAGGCGGAGACTTATCTTCATAAAGCCCTGCAAATCTTTCACTCGCTTCAGGCGCGGTACGACGTGGGACGCACCAACCTGGACCTAGCCGCCGTCGCCCGCGCCATGGGAAGTCGGACGCCGCTGCGACGCATCTCAGAGAGGCGCATAGCGTGTTCAGGGCCCTGAGGATCCCCAAGTACGTGGAGCGAACCGAGCACCTCGCCAAGTCGTTCTCGGTGCCCATCTCCGGGGAACCCGCTCAGGTTGATCTCAACGAGGGAGAGATCGCAATTCCTTGAGGCGGCCGGATCGAGTGTGTGCGACTTCATGAGCACTCGAGAGGTTAAACAGGTGGATACCTTTCTCGAACCCAATGCACCGGGTTCTTGAGAGTTACGATGAGCTGAGAAGCTGCTTGATGAGTGCCCTGGCCTCCTGTCCCGCCCAGGCCCTGGGTCCAAAGGCCCTCGCGACGATCACCCCCTCCCGGTCGATCAAATACGTCAAGGGTAGGGCCCAGGCCCCATACAGGACGCTCACCTCGCCCTTCGGGTCGAGGAGGAT
>JACQEV010000150.1 GCA_016200385.1 Candidatus Methylomirabilota bacterium | reverse complement strand
CTGCACGCGGCCGGTCCTGGTGGCGCCAGCCATGGACGCGGATATGTACCGCCATCCCGGCGTTCAAGAAAACCTGGAACGACTGCGAGCCTGGGGGGTGCGGATCGTCGGGCCGGCGGAGGGCGAGCTGGCCTCGGGGATGTGGGGGCCTGGTCGCCTGGCCGAGATCACCGAAATCCTGCAGGCTGTGGCAGAGATCCTCCGCCCGAGGAGTGATCTGGGTGGCGAGGTGGTCCTCGTGACCGCCGGTCCGACTCACGAACCGTTGGATCCGATCCGCTATCTGACGAGCCGCTCGTCCGGCAAGATGGGCTACGCCATCGCCGAAGAGGCAGCGGATCGCGGCGCGCGCACGATCCTCGTGAGTGGTCCCACGGGTTTGACACCCCCGAAAGGGGTAGAGACAATTCGGATAGAGACAGCCCTGCAGATGCGGACCGCAGTTCTGGAGCACCTTCCGGAGGCGACGGTGGTGATCAAGGCCGCCGCCGTCAGCGACTATCGATTGGTCCAACCTGCGGATCTCAAGGTCAAGAAAGAGGAGCAGTCACTGACCCTGAAGCTCGTGCCAAACCCGGACATCCTGAAAGAGATCGGCGCGCAGAAAGGCGGACGGATCCTGGTCGGATTCGCGGCGGAGACAGGCGATCTGTTGCGACAGGCCGAGCGAAAGCTGAAGGAGAAGAACCTCGACCTGATCGTCGCCAATGACGTAAGCCAGGAGGGGGCAGGCTTTTCCCACGATACCAATGCGGTGGTCATCCTCGATCAAGACGGGGGCGTCGAAGAGCTCCCTCTCCTGCCGAAGCGGACAGTGGCCCGCCGCATTCTCGACCGGGTTGTTCGACTCCGTCAAAAGAGAGGGTATGGGGGATAGGGTATAGGGGTTAGGGTTTAGGGCTGAATCAGAGTTCTTCTATACGCTGAACCCTTTACCCTAGACCCTTTCCTCGCGAGCAGCGGGAGCATCTGACGTGTCTGAGATAGTCGGCGCTGAGGCCGCAGAGCTACGTGAGTTGATCCAGCAGGCTCGCGCCTATCTGCGTCGCCAGCAGGCGCGCGGGGTCGAGCGTCTCCACGTCACCTGGCCCGAGCGGCGGGGTATGCTGCCCGGACGATCACTGACGCTCAGCCAAGTGCGGGAGGAGCTGGGGGAGTGCACGCGCTGCAAACTGCACAGGGGTCGGAAGAACATCGTGTTCGGAGTCGGCGATCCAAAGGCTTGGCTCGTTTTCGTCGGAGAGGCCCCAGGAGCGGACGAAGACGATCAGGGTGAGCCATTCGTGGGACGGGCAGGACAGTTGCTGACCCGGATCATCGAAGCGATGAAGTTGACACGCGACCAGGTCTACATTTGCAATATTATCAAGTGCCGGCCTCCCGGGAACCGAAACCCGGAGCCGGATGAGATCGCTTCGTGCGAGCCGTTCTTGATCGGTCAGCTTCAGGCCATCAAGCCGAAATTGATTTGCGCTCTCGGCAACTTTGCGACCCAGATCCTCCTTCGGACCAAGGAGCCGATCTCGAAACTGCGCGGGAGATTCCATAGCTATCAGGGGATTCCCGTTCTGCCCACGTTCCATCCCGCTTACCTGCTGCGCAACCCTTACGAGAAGAAGACCGTCTGGGAGGACATGAAGCTCCTCCAGCGAGAGTACGAGAAGCTCACGAGGATAAAGTAGCCTCCTCAACCTCCAGAATCCTCTTGACAGATCGGGGAAGAATACGATAGAAGAAGTGCCCCACCTATTCGAGCGGTAAGTCATCCTTTTCGAAGACGACACGTCTTCAGGAAGGTGCCGCCAATGGCGGCGGGGCAAAAAGAGAAGGGCCGGGAAACGGCCACCGCCCTTTTATGGCTTTTGCCTAAAAACCCTCTGTGAAGGTTTATTCACAGAGGGTTTTTTCATTGAAGCGCGAGGTACCGAATGGAGAAACCAAGGATTTTGATTGTCGAAGATGATCTCCACATGATGGGTTTGTTGAAAACGGCCCTGGAACAGAAGGGCCTTGTTCCCCTCCCGGCTTCGGATTGCGAACGCGCTCTCCGAATCCATGCTCGTACTCCTGCGGATCTGGCCATTCTCGATTACAAACTGCCTCGGGAAACGTCAGGCTTGGAGCTGGCTGGCCTTCTGAAACGGCAAGATACCAGGATGCCCGTCATCGTCATCACGGCCTACAGTACAGAGGACCTGGCCATTGAAGCCTTGAGGGCGGGGATCGATGAATACTTCCCGAAGCCATTTATGATCGACGAGCTGTTACGAAGTATTGAGCGCCTCTTGCCGGCGCGGGAGTCTGGCATACGTCCGACATCAGCAGAGTCAACTGGCACCAGCCCAAACCTGATTGATGGCCATCTTATGATCGGTGAGAGCCTTCCGGTGCGAGAGATCAAGGCGTATATCGGCAAGGTCGCCAAGACAGACAGCAATGTCCTTATTATAGGGGAGACCGGCACGGGGAAGGAGCTGGTGGCGGAGCTCATCCACAGTAACAGCGACCGCGCCAAGAAGCCATTCATTTGCCTCAACTGCGCCGCGATCCCGGATGCGCTCTTGGAGAGCGAGCTGT
>JACQEV010000162.1 GCA_016200385.1 Candidatus Methylomirabilota bacterium | reverse complement strand
TTTTCCGGTCGTAGCACCTTACTTCGCTGACATCCCCTCTTTCGGCCGGCCGTGGGGGTTCGTCTTCGCTGGCAAGGGAAAGCATCCTGCTCAGTTCAGCCGGGAAGAGATCGACCATTCGATTCGAGCCAATATTTGCGGGGACCTCCGGTACTATGACGGCGAGACGCACACCATGAGCTTTTCGCTTCCGAAACATGTGAGAGAGCGGTTGGCCATGGAAAAGCGGATTATCGAAGATAACCATCCTCTGTTTGCATTCCGATAGGGGCGGGACTGTGGCCGCTGATCCAGATCGCCAACTGAGGACGCCTCTCTTCGATGCGTTGGTCAGCCTCGCCGAGAGTCGTAAGGTCTCCTTCCACACACCGGGTCACAAGAGCGGCAAAGGGATCTCTACGCGGTTTCGAAAGTTCGTCGGGCCCAAGATCTTCACTATCGACCTGACGACGCTTGATGAGGTCGATTGTCTGCAACGGCCGGTAGGGGTCATCAAGGAAGCCCAGGAACTTGCAGCCGAGGCCTACGGGGCTGATCATTCCTTCTTCCTGGTTAACGGGACGACCGGTGGCAACCATGCGATGGTTCTTTCCGCAGCTAATCCTGGGGATGAGGTCTTGGTGGCGAGGAATGCCCACAAATCGATCCTGACTGGGATCATCCTGAGCGGTGCTATACCCCGGTTCTTCCCGCCGGCATTCGATCCGGAGCTGGGGATCCTGTTGAACGTGACGGCCAATGAGGCCAGGCGAGCCACGGAGCGACATCCGAATGCCAAAATCCTTTCGCTGACCACCCCCAATTACTACGGAGTGGCAGCCGACCTGAGATCGATCGTCTCCGACGCCAAGCGGCGGGGTATCCTGGTCTTGGTTGATGAGGCCCACGGACCGCACCTCCATTTTCATCCAATGCTACCGACGTCCGCGCTTGACGCGGGGGTTGACGTCTGCGTCCAGTCCACTCATAAGATTCTGGGAGGGATGACTCAATCCTCGATGCTGCATCTAAAGGGGCGGGACATCGACCACTCCAGAATGGTGCGGCTCCTCCAGCTCCTTCAAAGTACCAGCCCCTCGTACATTCTGATGGCCTCCCTGGATCTGGCGAGGATGCAGATGGCCACGGAGGGGGAGAAGCTCCTGGGCAAGGTGATCGATCTGGCGAAGGATGCCAGGGACCGCATCAATTGCATTCCTGGGCTATTTTGTTTCGGCGAGGCCGATCTGCCGGGAAGTGATTTCTTCCTGGATGTGACTAAGCTGACCATCTGCGTCAAGAGGCTTGGACTCAGCGGGTTCGAGGCCTCATCGATCCTGAATGCCGAGTTCGGCGTTCAGGTTGAAATGGCCGACCTGTTTAATATCCTGGTCATCGTCAGCATAGGAGATCGGAGAGAGGACTTGGATCGCCTGCTGGCGGCACTCGACGGCTTAGCAGGGCGAGGGGCGCGACCCATGAATCAGCGGACCATTCCTTCCCCGCTGCCCCCGATGGGTCAGCAGCTCCATTTTCCTCCAAGGAAGGCATTTTTCGCCCCCTCAGAACATGTGCCGTTGGTGAAGGCCGAGGGGCGCATCAGCTCCGACATCGTCACCATCTACCCCCCAGGAGTCCCTCTTCTTGTGCCCGGGGAAGAGGTGGCTTCTTCGACGATTGACTACCTCCTCTCGCTCGCCTCATACGGCGCGAGGATCGATGGGGTACTTGAGCTCGACGAACCCCAGATTCGTGTCATGCGCGATTGAGCCCGGAAGCCCGAACTTTTCCGTTGCTTTTTCCCGGTCGTTCCCATATACTCCCACCTTCGATTTTTCCTGAGGCGCACGCTCTCAGGTCAGAAGAGGCTGCAAACGCGTCATGAAAAAAACCATCAAATGGAAGCTGCTGTTTCTGCTCCTCGTGACGGTGGTAGCGGGCTACTACCTCTACCCCACGCTTTCCCGCCGTGCGTCACTCCCCTCGCTGTTTCCGCCGTTGCTTCCACGTTCCGAACGCCTCAATCTCGGCCTGGACCTGCAGGGAGGGATGCATCTGGTTCTTGAGGTGGTCACAGAGAAGGCGGTGGAAAACACGGTTGACCGGCTGATCGCCGAATTACGACGAGAAACCGAGAAGGAGAAGATCCCGGTCGAACGGATTGTCCGAGAAGGAACCGATCGGATCCGAGTCAGGCTCCAGGCAAAGGAAGGTCTGGACGGATTTCGACGGATCCTGAGCAACTATAGCAATCTCCAGCAATCCAGCGGGACCGATCCAACAGAGTTGGTAGTTGCGCACACACCCCGGGAGCTGAAGCGGATCGAGGAGTTCGCCGTTCGACAGAGTCTGGAAACCATCCGAAACCGCGTGGACCAGTTCGGCGTGGCCGAGCCCCACATCATTCAGGAAGGGGATCGTCGCATCGTCGTCCAGCTTCCAGGCATTAAAGAGCCGCAGCGGGCGATCAATCTGATCGGCAAGACCGCCCTCCTCGAGTTCAAGTTGGTGGTGGAGGGCGGCAACGTCCAGGAGGCATTGGCGGGGAAGGTCCCGGAGGGCCAGGAGGTTCTCTACCAGCGGCATGTGGACGAGCAGGGAGGCGTGAGCAAGGCTCCCTTCTTAGTACAGAAGCGGCCCATCCTGACGGGGGACCTCTTGACCTCGGCCCAGGTCCAGATCGACAATCAGACAAATGAGCCGGTGGTCTCTATTGAATTCGATCGGGAGGGGGCACGACTGTTCGGGGAGGCAACGGCGGCCAACGTGGGGCGAAGACTGGCCATCGTGCTGGATGATACCATCTATTCAGCGCCCGTCATCAGGGAGAAGATTTCGGGGGGCAAGGCCCAGATCTCCGGCCGCTTTACACCGGAGGACGCCAGAGATTTGGCGATCGTGCTGCGGGCAGGGGCGCTTCCCGCGCCTGTCAACATCATCTCTAACCTCACCGTCGGCCCGTCGTTGGGCCAGGACTCTATCGAAAAAGGCGTGCGGGCTGCGATTCTCGGCGGGGTCCTCGTCATTCTTTTCATGGCGGTGTACTATAAGGTATCCGGTGTCATTGCCAACCTCGCCCTTTTCTTGAATCTCATCTGGCTGGTTGGGGCCCTGGCCAGTCTTCGGGCCACGCTCACGCTGCCTGGCATCGCGGGGATCATCCTCGGAATCGGGATGGCGGTCGATTCAAACGTTCTGATCCTGGAGCGGATCCGTGAAGAGCTCCGGGTGGGAAAGACAGTCCGCTCGGCGATTGATGCAGGCTACGACAAGGCGTTCCTGACGATTATCGACTCTCATGTAACGACGCTGATCACCTCGTTTGCGCTTTTCCTATTCGGGACCGGACCGGTGAAGGGGTTTGCAGTGACCCTGAGCCTGGGGGTCATTTTCAACCTTGTGACCGCCTTGACAGGGACCAGGGTGGTCTACGCTTGGATGACACAGCGGTGGGACCTGAAGACACTCAGTATCTAGGGGCTAGGGTAGAGGGTTTAGGGTATAGGGAAAGCAAGGCAGGTGGGTTCCTAACCTTATACCCTATATGCTATACCCTATACGCTGAGGTGTGCCGTGATTGAAATCCTCGGAAAAACGAAGATCGATTTCATCGCTTGGCGGCGGACCGCCTTCGGCGTTTCATCAGTGCTCTGCCTCTTGGGGATCGTGGCGATCATCCAGATCACGCGTGGCGGCGCCAACCTGGGGATTGACTTCGCCGGCGGCACCTCTGTTCAACTCAAGTTCCAGAGGCCGGTTGATGTTGGACAGGTCCGGGCACTCCTCGGCGCGAATGGTCTGAAGGACAGTGAGCCCCAGCAGTTTGCAGGTGGGGATCGCATCGTGGTTCTATCGAAGAGGGCGGAGGGCAGCCAAGCGGGGATGGCCCAACGGGTACAGGATATCTTCTTGAAAGGGTTGCCTGACAATCCATTCGTGGTGGAAGGGACCAACGAGGTCGGGCCGGCCATCGGGAAGGACCTTCAGAAGGCCGCTCTGTGGGCTATCACCATCTCGATGATCGGCATCATTGTCTACATCGCATGGCGCTTCGAGTTCAAGTTCGGCGTGGCCGCGGCCATCGCGACCTTCCACGATGTCCTGGCTGTTCTGGGATTCTTCTATGTGCTGAACCGAGAGATCACCCTCCTTATTGTCACCGCTTTGCTGACCCTTGCCGGTTATTCGCTCACAGATACGGT
>JACQEV010000161.1 GCA_016200385.1 Candidatus Methylomirabilota bacterium | reverse complement strand
GCCGCACAAATGAAAATGGCCCGATCGCCGGGCCCTTACGCGATGGGAGTTCATGGTCGATAGTTCATGGTTCATCGTAAGGCAACCTGGTTCTGCCGAAGGCCAGAAGTCCTCTCTGCATCTATGAACTCTGAACCGTGAACTGTGAACTAGATGTCCAGGCTGCTCACCTCTGTAGCGTGCCTCTCGATGAATTGCCGCCGCGGCTCCACTTGGTCGCCCATCAAGGTAGTGAAAATCTGCTCCGCGGCGACCGCATCCTCAACGGTCACCCGCAGCAGCGTCCGCGTCTCAGGGTTCATGGTGGTTCTCCAAAGCTGCTCGGGGTTCATTTCGCCCAGACCCTTATAGCGCTGGATCGCCAACCCCTTCTTGGCCAGCTCCATGCTCTTGCCGAGCAGGTCGCTCCAGGACTCCGCGGAGGCGTTTTCCCCCTCCGTCGCCACGTTAAACGGGGGCGCCCCGAGCCCAGCGAGCGCGGCGGCTGCGGCCTCTAGCTCTCGGTACTCCGGCGATCCGATGAGCCCTTGATCTATGGCCGCGACGCTTCGCTGCCCCTGACCGTTGCTACCAAAGGACAGGAGGATTCGGCACGCCTCCTGCTCTTCATCCCACTCCACTCTTCCCTCGGCCGGGCCCAGCCGCGCCGCCTGGGCCCCCAACGCCGTCAGCAGCCTGGCCAGAAGTTGGCGCGCTTTATCCTGGTCCTTCAGAGATCCCCGGGGCACGCCACCTGACTGCACTAGGGCCGCCACCGCGCCAGGGTGACGCCCCCGCCGCTCCATCGCCCGGAGACAGTGCTGCCAGGTAATCAGTTTTCGCATCATGCCATGGAGCCGCTGTCCGGTCCAGGCCGTTCCACCGTTGCTGCCCTCTACTCGGAGCGAGTCGGCGGCCGTCTCCAGGAGGAACTCCTCCATCGCCCGATCGTCCTTCAGATACCGCTCGGCTTTCCCCTTCTTCACCTTGTACAGAGGCGGCTGCGCGATGTACAGATGGCCCCCCTCGACGACCTGGCGAAGGTGCCGGAAGAAGAAGGTGAGCAGCAACGTCCGGATGTGCTCCCCATCCACATCGGCGTCAGTCATGATGATGATCCGGTGATAGCGGAGCCGCCCGAGATCGAATTCGGGGTCGATCCCGGCCCCGATGGCCGAGATAAGGACCCGGATCTCCGCTGACGACAGCATCTTGTCGACCCGCGCCCGCTCGGTGTTCAGGATCTTGCCCCTGAGAGGCAGGATGGCCTGGAACCGTCGATCGCGTCCCTGTTTTGCGGATCCGCCGGCCGAATCGCCCTCGACGATGTACAGTTCGCAGAGAGCGGGGTCCTTCTCGGCGCAGTCGGCGAGCTTCCCGGGCAGGTCGTCGCCGTCGAGCGGCCCCTTGCGGCGCGCCAGCTCCTTGGCCTTGCGGGCTGCCTCTCGTGCGTGCGCCGCCTCGGCCGCCTTCTCGATGATTCGCCGGCCAATAGCCGGGTTCTCTTCCAGGTACTCTCCCAGCTTCTCATTGATGATGGTTTCAACCAGGCCCTTCATGTCGGGGTTGTTCAGGCGAGCCTTGGTCTGCCCCTCGAACTGGGGATTGGAGAGCTTCACGCTGATGACGGCCGTCAGCCCCTCGCGGACATCATCCCCGGTCAGGGTTGCCTTCAAGTTCTTCAGCAGGTCGCGGGCGGCGGCATAGTTGTTGATCGTCCGGGTCAGGGCCGACCGAAACCCGATCAAATGCGTGCCGCCGTCGTGGGTGTTGATGTTGTTGGCGAAGGAGAAGACTGTCTCGGTATAGCCGTCGTTATACTGGATGGCCGCCTCGACCACCGTTGCCTCGCGCTGGGCCTCGATATAGATCGGCTTCGGGTGCAAGACTCCCTTGTTCTCATTGAGCAGCTCGACAAACGATTTGATGCCGCCGGTGTAATAAAACTCCCGCGCCTCGTTGGCCCGCTCATCGGCCAGCCTGATGCGCAGGCCCTTATTCAGGAAGGCCAGTTCGCGCAGCCTGTTGCTCAGCGTATCCAGACTGAACGTCCGGTCTTCGAAGATCTGTGAGTCTGGCAGGAAGGTCACGCGGGTTCCGGTCTTGCGGGCCTTCCCGATCTCCTCCAGATCGCCAGCCGGTTTGCCCCGCTCATACCGTTGCTGGTACTTCTTCCCGTCGCGCCAGATCTCGACCTCAAGCCATTCGGACAGCGCGTTGACCACGGAAATACCAACGCCATGCAAGCCGCCCGACACCTTGTATGCGGAGTTGTCGAACTTGCCGCCAGCGTGAAGAGTGGTCATCACCACTTCCACTGCCGGCCGGCCGGTCGCCTCGTGTTCTTTGACCGGGATGCCGCGCCCGTTGTCCACGACGGTGACACTGTTATCGGAATGGACGGTGACCTCCACCCGGTCACAGCAGCCGACCAGCGCTTCGTCCACGCTGTTGTCTACCGCTTCGTATACCAAGTGGTGGAGCCCCTCAGGCCCTGTACCGCCGATGTACATCGCGGGCCGCTTCCGAACGGCCTCGAGGCCCTCGAGGACCTTGATCTGCGCCGCGTCGTACGGATCAACGTTGGAGTAGACGTTGATGTTAAGGTCATCGGGCGTGCTAGTGTTGAGGTCTTTAGGTTCTCTGCTCATACCCCTCCTTGTGCGAGACGATGAAACCCAACACTGGCGCCGTTCCAGCATGTTCGGACAAATGACAAGGCTGTGCGACGGCCGCCCCAGATGCCTCCGGGCCATTGTGATGGTAGGCGAATAAGGTTGGAACGATACTAGACCCTCATCGGCATAATGACACAAGAATATCCCTTCTCGTCTTTGGCGCGGAAAAGCGCCGGGCTGAGCGGGTCCTGGAGGTGGATGGTGACCTG
>JACQEV010000160.1 GCA_016200385.1 Candidatus Methylomirabilota bacterium | reverse complement strand
GCGGGAGAGGAACAGGTCCACCGCGATTTCGTTGGCTGCGTTCAGGGCGGCCGGATAGGTGCCGCCCGCCGCCAATGCCTGATACGCAAATCCGATGCAGGGGAACTTCTCGTGGTCAACCGGCTCGAAGGTCAGGGCCGACAGGGCGTGCAGATCAAGCGCAGGCAGCGGGGTCCGGAGCCGGTCAGGGTACGAAAGGGCGTAGAGGATGGGCAATCCCATATCAGTGATCCCCATCTGAGCCAGGACCGAGCCATCCATGAACTCCACCATCGAGTGAACGATGCTCTGGGGATGGATGATCACTTCGATCTGTCGCGCCTCCAGCCCAAAGAACCAACTGGCCTCGATGATCTCCAACCCCTTGTTCATGAGGGTGGCCGAATCGACGGTGATCTTCTTCCCCATGACCCATGTCGGGTGCTGGAGGGCTTCTTCCAGGGTGATCCTAGCGAAGCTCTCCTTGGGCCGCTTGCGGAACGGTCCGCCAGAAGAGGTCAGGAGAACCCGCTTCAAGTGCGCCGCGTTGTGGCCCGCCAAACACTGAAAGATGGCTGAGGGTTCGCTATCCACGGGAAGGAGCCGGATGCCTTGCGCCTGGGCCTCGGCGATCACCAGCTCTCCCGCCATGACCATGACCTCCTTCGTGGCGAGGGCGAGATCCTTTCCCGCCTTGATGGCGGCAAGGCTCGGCAGCAGGCCGGCGGCCCCGACCATCGCGGCGAGGACGATGTCCGCCTCGGGCACCGTGGCGACATTCAGCAATCCCTCGACTCCCCATTCGATCTCGACGGGCAGGTCCGCCACGCGGCCCTTCAATGTCTTGGCGGCCTCTGGGGTCCCGACGGCAACGAGGCGGGGGGAGAAGCGCCTGACCTGTCGCTCCAGAAGATCGATGTTACTCCTGGCCGCGAGGGCCACCACCTCGAAGGAATCGGGGTGGGGATCGATCATCGCCAGAGCCTTGGCCCCGATCGTGCCTGTGGAGCCAAGGATGCTCACACGTTTCACCGCAACTTCTCCCTCGCCACAAGGCCGTGCCGATCTTTGACGGCGGCAAAATCAGGTCCCGCGATCACACAAATACCCAGTATAGTCAGGTAACAGGAAGTTGGCAAGAAATTTTGGGCAAAGTGGGATACTCTGGCGGGGTCTGACGAAGCCCGTAAGATCTGGGCTCTCTTCTCAGCGAGGGGAGGCACGTGGGGGGGGGGTTGACTTTGCGGAACCGAACTGGTACACCACCTCATCGGGCTTGATCAACCCGAGGTCCTCCCGGGCGATTGACTCGACCCGTCCTGGATCATTCGTCAAGGAATGGACCTCCTTGCCCAACTCTTGATTCCCCTGCTTCACTCGTTCGATCTCTCGATGAAGCTCAGCCTTGGTCTTATTCATCCGGTAGATCCTGATGAGGCTCCGATTCCCGCCGATGGAGAAAACCGCGATCAGAATGGCGAGAGCCGCAATGAAGAGAAGGCGCCGCTTGCGCGCAACCCTGGCTGCTGTAAGCTCCCCCTGAGCGCTAGAGATTACCTCGCCCGCCCGCATCGCTAGTCCGTCGCCCCCTTGCGTGCCACTGGTGCCGTTCCAACTCTTTACGCCAAATGGTGAGGCCAAGTACAGCGATCGCCCTTGCAGGACACCTGTCGGCTATTAGCCGCAGCAAGTTGGAACGACACTATATCCCCAGGAGCTTCCGCGCCGCTGTCGTCAACTCTTCAATCTGCTCCTCGGAATGCGCGTCGATATACAGCCGCACCACCGGCTCTGTACCTGAGGGCCGCACGAGGATCCAGCTGCCACCTTCGAGAAGCAGCTTCGATCCTTCTAGTGTCACGACATCCACCACCCGCAGCCCGGCCACTCGCGCAGGGAGGTCCTTGAGACGCCCCGCCAAGCGCTCTTGCTGCTCGTGCGACAGATGGAGGTTCAGTCGGCGGGCGCGGATCACGGTTCCCACCTCGGCATAGAGTGCCTCCAAGAGGCTTTGCACGCTCCGCCCCCCGGCCATGGCGACCATCTCGACTACGAGCAGGACGGCGAGGATTCCGTCCTTTTCAGGCACATGACCCTCGATCGACAGGCCAGCGCTCTCCTCGCCGCTCAGCACGACCTTTCCCTGGGTGATGTAGTCGCCCAGATACTTGAAGCCGACCTTCGTCTCATACACCGGGACCGATTGGTGCCTGGCCACCGCATCGAGTAGATGGCTTGTGGCCACCGATCGCGCCACGCCTCCATGCCGGTCGCGGGTCTTGATCAGGTGCTGAAGGAGGAGGGCCAGGATATAGTTCGGTTCGATGAAGCTGCCGTCCCTATCGAGGATGCCGTATCGATCGGCATCGCCGTCCGCAGCCAGCCCGAGATGGAATCCGCCAGACCGCACGACCGCCGCCAACTCCTGAAGGTTCTCCTCTGAGGGATCCGGCGCGTGACCCCCGAAAGCCGGATTTCGTGAGCCGTGCATGGTGTGCACCTCACACCCGGCCTCGAGCAGGAGCTGGTCCAGATAGCCCCGGGCCGTTCCATAAAGCAGATCGACCGCCACCTTCAAACGCGCTGCAGCAATCTCACTGAAATTCACCAACTCCCGCAGTCGGGCCAGGTATGCAGGCCGCGGGTCGATGCGAACCACCAACCCTTTGGCCTCCAGTTCTTCTAGTGGCGGGCAGGGAGCCTCCAGCTCCGCTAGCAGTTCCAGCACTCGGGCCTCGATTCGATCGGTGACCGCGGGCTGGACCGGGCCGCCCAATGGGCCCGAGAACTTCAGTCCGTTGTATTCAGGCGGGTTATGGCTGGCGGTGACGTTGAGACCGGCTGCGGCGCCGCGGCGGATCACTTCATAGGCGACCACAGGTGTTGGCACATCCCGGTCACACAGAAAGGTCTGGATGCCGTGAGCCGCCAGAACCGCCGCCGCCTCGGCTGCAAAATCTTCCGAGAGAAAGCGGGTATCGTACCCGACGACAACCCGCGGCTCGGGTCCCCCCTCGGCCAACACATATTCGGCGATGGCCCGCGTCACCAGGCGGACATTGGCGAAGGTGAAGTTGTCGGCAATAATGTCGCGCCAGCCGGAGGTCCCGAACCTGATCGGCTTCACGCGACCGCCTCCACCCCGGGTTGCTTCATGCACTGCGCGAGCACGTCCTGATAGCGCGCCGCATGGGCCTCGGCCTTCGACCGCGTATGGGCCTCAGCGATGATGTGGAAATAGGGGCGGTCCTGATCCGGATAGAGCATGACCCAATCGCTCCCTAGATGCACCTTGACCCCGTCCAGCAACTCGACTTGGTCCTCAGCGGTTGCGGCGATGAGCGCCCGCATTGTCCCGCCTTTCCGCTCCCAGGAGCATGGGACCTGCTTGCGGCATGTGAAACGCTGGGGGATGAACCGGATAAGCTCATGGAGCCGGACATTCTGGGCCGCCAACATTTCCAGGAGCTTGAGGGTGGCGAGCATCCCGTCAAAGGCCGGCTGGAAACGGGGAAAGATGAAGCCACCGAGACCGTCGCCCACGAAGAGGACGCCTTCCTTGATCGCCCCTTCGGTAGAGGAGCGCGGAGCGGTTTGCGTCCGAAGGACCTGAAAGCCGTGGTCGTGGGCCAGCTCCTCAATAGCCGAGCTGGCGGAGATGGGAATACCGATCACCCCGGGAGAATGAGTGCGCATCACCAGGAAAGCTACGAGCGCAAGCGCCATGTCGTCTGTCAGCAGGTCGCCCCTGTCATCCACCAGGAAGATTTTCTCTGCCCCGGTGTCGAGCATGATCCCCAAATCGGCCCCCAAGCTCCTCACGATCTCCGAGAGTTGCCGCAGCGAGCGCTGGAACTCCTCCCCGCTCTTGGTAATCTTGGTCTCGTCCATGTACGCGTTCAGGGCGATCACCTCACACCCTAGGTCGCCCAGGATCTGAGGAAAGATCATCGACGAAGACCCATACGCGTAGTCGATGACAATCCGGAGGCTGCGCTGGCGGATCACGTCCCGATCGATAAAGCTCGACATCCCATGCTTGTAAAACTCCACGTCGTAGACGGGGAGGGAGAGGCGACCGATCTCCTCGACCTTGGCGCGGCGGAAATCCTCTCGAAAGAAGAGCCGCTCGATGCTCTTTTCCCGACTGGAGGAGATCTCCATGCCGCGCTCGTCAAAGAATTTGATGTCGATCAGGTCCGGATCATACGGGGACTTTCGGACGTGGACCCCACCCATCGCGCCGTGCGAGCCCATCTGGTACCGGACTACCGGGATGGGGCAGACACGAAAATCATGGACGTCCAGGCCCGCCGAGAGGAGACCAGAGATAATCGCGCGCTTGATCATGTGAGACGTCTTGTGATTATCGCGGCTGGTGCGGACAATCGCCCCCATTCGGAGGGTCGCCCCGAAGCAAGCCCCCAGCTTCGCCGCAAACTCGGGGGAGATCTCGAGATTCGCCAAACCCGTGATTCCATACGCGCCGAAAAGGGACCGGGACCACTTCTGACCCCAGACCAGACTTGTGGAGAGGATGGCACCATCCTCCACCATCTTGTGTGGCCAGACCTTGACATCGGCCTTGACCACTGATCCCTCCCCAACCTTGCACTCATCGCCGACCCGATGGTGCTGCGGGTGATGTGAGCGTTCGGCCCGACGCGTGTGTTCCTGCCAATCAGCACGCCCCCCTTCAGCGCGGCCGTGAAATCGATGCGGCTTCCATCGCCGAGCCAGATCGACTTGTCAAGGCCCTCCACCAGTTTTCCGGGCAGTGTGATCTTGACCACGCCGGCGAGAAGGTCCTGATGAGCAAGGCGGTATTCGATCAGGTCGCCCACGTCTCGCCAATACCCCGTGGCCACATAGCCGAACGGCGCCCGACCCTCCTTCAGCAGCGCCGGAAAGAGGTCGCGGCTGAAATCATGCTCCTTCCCGGGCGGGACCAGATGCAGCGCCTCGGGCTCAAGGATGTAGATCCCGCTGTTGACAGTGTCGCTGAAGACCTGGCTCCAGCTCGGCTTCTCCAGGAAATGCGTGATGCGGCCGTCCTCTGCCGTGATGACCACGCCATACTGAAGCGGGTTCTCGACCCTGGCCAGGACGATCGTGGCAAGGGCGCCTCGATCCTTGTGGAATTGCACCGCCGCCGCGAGATCGAAATCGGTCAGGACATCCCCACTGATGATCAGGACGGTGTCATCCAGGAAGGACTCGGCGTTCTTGACCGCCCCCGCGGTGCCGTAGTCTTCGGTGGCGGTCACGTAGGCCATCTTCACGTCGAATTCGCTGCCATCGCCGAAGTAGCGTTCGATAATCTCAGGCTGGAAGTACAGGAGGGTGACGAGATCTTGGAACCTGTGGTCCTTGAGCAAGGCGACGATGTGCTCCATCATCGGCTTGTTGGCCATGGGGATCATGGGCTTGGGGACGCTGTTGGTGAGGGGGCGCAGCCGAGTCCCGAACCCCCCTGCCATGATGACCGCCTTCACCGGTGTTCCTCCAGGCATGCGGTCACTCGACTCGCGCCTGAGCCCATCGCAGAGGAAATGCGGCTCGCTTGTAGGCTTGGCGAGGTATCCGCCAGTCTACGATTGGGTCGGCAGCGCCAGCCGGTCCGCTTACGGGCGTGCTTCTTGTCGCAGGAGTATAGGTCTTCCCGCTAAAAACTGTCAAGGCGTTTCTAGCTTGGGAGCACGCAAGTGGCGAGGATTTACGGGGATGCGGTTGGCAAACCATAGCACATCACTGCACGGAAACGCAACCCCCACGCAACTGAAGGAGGAGTGGAAAGGCGGAGTACGGCACTGTGTTGAAAGCGGTGAGGACGCCCCCCCCCCTCGGGTGTGGAAGTGATCGTGCCTCCTGGAGGCAGCCAGCGCGTCACGGGGGCATTATAGCGGCAGAGGCGGGGCGAAGGAGAGCCGCTGTCTCGGTTGGGCTCCGATGGCTGCGGCGAACAGGTTCCCGCGCTCGTCTACAACGACCAAGTTCATGAGGTAGAGGAACTTCGGCTGAAGTCTCTTGACCAGGGGATCGAGCCGCCTTCGATCCTTGGCCTTGACCGAGGGGGCCTCGGCAAGGGTCATCAGCGCCAGCTCGGTGGTGGTGACGAACTCGTTGTCGACCGTGGCGCCGGAGTTGACGAAGCGAAGGGTTTCGAGCCGGATCTTGCTCTGCTCCGACTGGAGTTCGCGGTACGATCGGAAGAGACTCAGGGCCAGTAATGGGATCAACGTCGCCATCATCGACGCGATCAGATTCCCCCGGATTCCCCAGCGGCTCCGAGACCCGTCCATCATGCCACAAGGTCCATCTCAAGGCAAGACGACGGCCCTGGAGCCAAGCGGGGCTGCGGCACCGGGTCAATCCGCGCCCTGTGCAGTGAGCCCGCGGTGCGCCTGCACGAAGTCGGCATAGGCGAGCTCGCTGCCAGCGAGAACGAAGCGGTCTCCCGGCCGGTGGACGTCAGCGGAATGGGGCAGGTAGCATGGGAACCGTTAGGGGCTCTTACAACACGAGCGAGGTGACGGCTACGAGAACCGGTTTCAGGCGTAGGTGGCCGCCAACCATTGAAGAAGCGAGAGGACCTCCATGGTCCCTCTCACGAAGAATTCCGCCTTCGATCGAGAGTGGAAGCCCACCCTGATCGTGATGCCCGCTTTCAACATGCCAAAGGCATCCTCGTCCGTCCTGTCGTCACCGATATAGATCGGCAGGAGCGACCTTCGCCGCATCCGCTTCAGCAGCCACAGCGCGGCGTGGCCCTTTGTCCAGTTGACGCCGGGACGAACTTCAAGGACCCTCTTTCCATTCAGAACGGTGAGTACCCCGGACCGGACAAAGGGGGATACTTCTCCCCGAAACGCCGCTTTGAGACGAGCCACAGAGGTCCCACGCACGAGTCGATAGTGCAGGCTGAGCGAGATCCCCTTATCTTCGATGCGCGCGCCGGGGACGTCTGCGGTGAAACCGGCAAGTCGAGGCCGAAGACGCGTGAGTGCCTCATGAGAAGACCTTGGCACCACAACGGGCATTCGCACCCCCTTGAACATGATCTCCAGCCCGTGATTGCCGATGTAGATCGCGTTCCGCAATCCAACCAGTCGTTTCAGCTCCGTCAGCCGCCGGCCGCTGATCAGGGCGACGCTCACTGCGGAGCTGCGAGAGAGACGGCGAAGCGCCGACTTCGTGGAAGGCGGAAGGGCGACCTGCTTCGGCAGTGGAACAATACGTGCGAGTGTACCGTCGAAATCCAGGAGGAGCAGGGTGTGCCGGCTCTTACGTATCCGTTCCTCTACTTGCGGCCATCGGGACCAAAGCCATTGCATCGCGCGCGTGATATCAGGCCTTCTGGACCGGGAGACCCTCGATGCGAACCTGAACGAGGGCTGTAATCAAATCGCCGGCCCAACGATAGATGTTACGATCCCTGAGGATGTCGCGCATCCTCCGCATGCGGATGCCTTGCTCCTCGGGGCTCATCTCCAGGGCCGAGCGGATCGCATCCGCGAGTTCTTCGATGTCGTAGGGGTTGACAATAAGCGCGTCCCGGAGCTCGCCTGCGGCCCCCGTAAATCGACTCAGGATCAGAACGCCCTGTTCATCCGATCGCGCGCAGACGAACTCCTTCGCGACGAGGTTCATCC